>DASQVU010000144.1:0-12848 GCA_035640615.1 Pseudonocardiaceae bacterium | reverse complement strand
AGCAAAAGGCGCAAATCTTTCTGGCGCTTCTCGGTAAGCAGCGTAATGTGAGACCGGAAGGCTGGCGAGAGATGGCCGGCCCTTATGGCGACGAGGGGGTGTACCGATCGGTGGCCGACGTGACCGACGCTGAGTCGCTGGCCAGAGTTCGCCAGCACAAGCAGCAGGTGAAGGCGGCCGCGAAAGCGAAAAAATAGGAGGTCGAAAACATCAAACCAGGACCTGAAGGCGCGCGCGAAAAACCCGACCACAGCCGTGGGCGAGGCGACTCAGCTGTTCTCATCACGGCTGCGGAGCCATCCTACGCCGAGCAGTTTGCCGCCCGACGGCGCAAGTATGCGATTTTGATGTCGGCGCGCATCCCCTGCCTACTGCTGGCCGGCGTGTTCTATCAGACTTGGTGGCTTGCGCTGACCTTCGTTGTGCTCTCGGTGCCGTTGCCATGGATGGCAGTGCTGATTGCCAACGATCGCGGCCCTCGCAAGGCAGAGCACGTCAACCGGCTGGGACACGGCCTCCCGGGTCGGGATGTTCGGTACCGCGAGCTGGAAAGCGGTGATCACCCAATCATCGATGGGCGATAGGGCAGCTGCGCTGGTGCGGCATGATGGAGTCGTGAGCATGCCGACTCAGACGTTGCCCGATGTCGACACCCGCCCCGAGGGGACCGACACCGCAGGTGACGATACCCCCAAGATGTTCCACTACGTGCGCAAAGCGAAGATCGCGGAGAGCGCCGTGCTGGGCTCACATGTGGTGGCGCTATGCGGTGCCACGTTCCCGGTTACACGCGCGCCCAAGCCGGGTTCACCGGTGTGCCCGGAGTGCAAGGAGATCTACGAATCGCTGCCCGAGGGCGGCTAGCTACCACCGACGCCGGCTAGCTAATCGCGTCGCAATGCGGCACGACCCCATGCATGCCATGGTATCGGCATGGCAGGGCAGCTCTGGTGACCGCCCAATGGGCACTCGGACCGAGTTCGAAAGCCGTGCGGCTGCTCGACGCCATTGCCATCGTATTGGTGGCGGGTTTCGTCACTCTCGGAGTGCTTGCCGGGGTCGAGATGGCTCGACTGGCCGGGTTCAACAGTAGCTTGGCGAACGCGGCCACCGCCTTGGACCAGGTCGGAGGATCGCTCGCAACGCTCGCTCGGCTACCGTTCGTCGGCCAGAACATCGGGACACTGGCGAACAGCGTGCACCAGACCGCAGCCAGTATCCGGGTCGATGCGGCGAACGCGGTGGCGGGAGTGCACACCCTCGCGGTTGTGGTCGGCTTGTCCATCGCTGCAGTGCCGCTGGCACCGCTGTTGATCATCTACCTGCCCTTGCGCCTGATCAGGTTCAGCCAGCTTCGCCGCCTGCGGCGCCTGCTGGCGGCGGGATCGGTCGATCCACCGCTGCTCGCCCATCTGGCGCACGGCGCGGTGTCCCGGTTGCCCTACACCCGCTTGCGCCAGATCAGCGACGACCCCTGGAGCGACCTGGTCGCTGGACGGCACCACGAGCTGGCGGCTGCAGAACTGCGCCGATTGGGTATCGCGCTGCCGGAGAATTGGCGGGCTACCCGGCCGAAAGCCGTCAGGGGAAGCGATCGGTAGCAGCCGATGCGCCTCGCGGAGCGGTACGCGCAACTCATCGTGGGCCTGCGCTGGCTGGTGCTGCCTCTGGTAGGTGCCATCACCTGGGCGGCACTGGCCATGCTGCCCAGCGTGGCGGTGACGGGCGGAGGGCTATCTGGCGTCATCGGTGCCGACGATCCGGCCATCAAGGCCCAGATCGACGCCATCCGGCGCTTCGGTCTGCCGCTGCTCACCGGTACCGCGGTGGTGCAACGCGATCCTGCCGGCTTGGCTCCGCAGGCGATCTCCCGCACTGTGCAACGTGCCCTGGAGGTCGACCAGCGCACCATCGCCACCGGTCGCCAGCCCGGCCGGGAGCTTTACGGGGCAGTACCACTGATCAATAATCCGCAGCTGGTTCCGGCTGCCCGCGAGCAGAACACCACCGTGGTGACCTACCTGTTCACCGATCCCACCCTCGGACTCAGCGCCCAGGACCGGGTGGCTCGCCAATACGCCACGTCTATCAACCAACCCAAGGACGCGCTGGTCGGGGTCGCCGGAACGATCCCGACCCAGGCGGAAGAAAGGCGCATCCTGGAAGGCCGGTTGATCTGGGTGGAAGTCGCCACATTGGCGGTGATCGCGCTGATCGTCGGGCTGACCTTCCGCTCGCTGGTCGCACCGTTGGTCACCCTCATCACCGCGGGGGTCGGCTACCTGCTGGCGGATCGGGTCATCGGAGCCCTCGCCGGGGTCGCCCAGCTGAGCGTCCCGGTGGAGATCGAGCCGATTCTGATCGCTCTGATGCTGGGCATCACCACGGACTACAGCATCTTCTTCCTGTCCGGTGTGCGGCGGCGGTTGCGCGCCGGGCAGACCAATCCAGCGGCCACTCGCCAGGCCGTCAGCGAGTACGTCGCGATCGTGGTGACCGCCGGCCTAACCGTGGCGGCCGGCGTTGCCGCGCTCGTGGTCGCCAAGTCCGGGATCTTCCATGCGTTCGGTCCGGGCCTCGCAGTCACGGTGCTGGTCGGCCTCGTGGTAGCCCTGATCCTGGTACCCGCGATGCTGGGAGTGCTGGGTCGATGGGCGTTCTGGCCGTCGGGCTTCGCCGCTGGGCTCCCGTTGGGACTCGACGTGGGACGTGCGGTGGTATCCGAGCCGACCCCGGACGTTACCGCGGATCCGCCAAGCCCCAGCCGCCTCAAGTACCTCGGTAACCGCTGGGTCGCGGCCGTGGTCGCAGTAGCGATCATTGCCGTCTTGGTGCTGGCCGGGAGGCCGGCTTTCGGACTGCGGGACGCCGTCTCACCGGTGACTGCCCTGCCCGCCGGCAATCCGGTACGCGAGGCCGCCGCGGCGGCCTCGGCGGGGTTCACCCCGGGCATCCTGTCCCCGACCGGGGTCGTCATGTCCGCGCCCGGCGTTGCTGGCCGCAGCGCGGCGCTGGCGACGCTGGTCGACGAACTCCACCGTCAGCCTGGCGTGGACATCGTGCTGGGCCCTAGCCAGCCGCTGCCGCTTGAGCGGTTGCCGGTACAGCTGGGGCTGTTCCTCGCCCCAGGCGGTGACGCGGCGCGCATGCTCGTCGCCTTCGACAGTGACCCGCTCGGCGCCACCGCCCTGGAGCATCTACGCCAGTTGCGTGCGGCTATGCCAGGCCTGCTATCCGCGGCAGGACTGGCCGGTGCCCAGGTGTCCTACATCGGCAATACAGCGACCGGCTTGTCGCTGGCCGACCAGGCCAGGGGAGACCTCGTCCGGATCGCAGTCGCGGTTGGGCTGGTCAACCTGGCGTTGCTCGTGCTGTTCCTGCGTGCCCTGATCGCGCCTCTCTACCTACTGGCCAGCACCGTGCTGGCGGTCGGTGCGGCGCTCGGGTTGACCGTCGCGCTGTTCCAGGGGCTGCTCGGACACGACGGCTTGATCTTCTACATCCCGTTTGCAGCTGGCGTGCTGCTCGTCTCGCTCGGCAGTGACTACACCATCTTCAGCGTGGGCTACCTCTGGGACGAGGCTCGCCGCCGACCCCTCCCGCAGGCGCTCGCAGTGGCTGTACCGCGATCTACTCGGGCGATCACCGCCGCAGGCGTGACTCTCGCCGCGAGCTTCGCGCTGGCCGCGTTGATCCCGCTGGCGCCTTTTTACGAGCTGGCCTTCGCCATGGGCCTTGGCGTGCTGATCGATGCCTTCCTGGTCAGACGGTGCTGGTGCCGGCGCTAATTTCGGTGGTAGGTCGGGCCAGTGGGTGGCCGGGCAAGAGGCTAGCCAAGCCGCCACTCGCGCTGGGCGGCAAAGTGGTGCTCGACACCATCCGCAAGCAGTAGTCAGGATTCCCAGACTTGCGGCGGTGCGTCGTCGGTTGGCGGTCGGGTGGCCTCCCAGATGCGGCGCCAGGGGGCGACGTCGGGACCGTGCGCGGGTTCGCCCGATGCGGTGGTGGGCAGCACGCTGCGCGAGCCGCTGGGCAGCGCCAGCGCGTCATCGGCTGCCGCCCGCATGGCGCGGTACCAGCCGAGGTCATCTTCGGCCCACAGGGCGGCTACCGCACGCACCAGCCGCGCGCGAAACTCGGGCACCGGCTCGTCTGCTCCGATATGCAGCGGTCGGCCAATCCGGACGCTGACCCGGGGCCGGCCAGGGCGCGGCCAGCGCTGACCACGGGGCATCGCGGCGAACGTGCCACGCAAGGCGATCGGCACCGCAGGCACCCGCTTGATCGCGCACAGTTGCGCAGCACCCAACTTGAACGCGGTGAGCCAGCCGTCCACGGTGCGACTGCCCTCCGGGTACAGCAGCAGGCTCCAGCCGTCGTCAACCAGCTCGGCGGCCAGGCTACGGCCCCGTCGTGACGGGCGCCGCTCCACCGGGAATGCGTTGAACAGCAGCGTCGTGGCGGCCGCGATGGTGCGGGAGTCGAAGAAGTAGTCCGCGGCTGCCCCCACCGCGAGCTTCTTGGTAATCCGCGTTGGCAGCGAACCCAGCACTAACGGGGTATCCAGATGGCTGGCGTGGTTGGCTACGAAGATCGCCGGACCGCGGATGGTGTCGAGGTACTCTCGGCCATGCACCACTGGCCGGGTCTGGCTCCACACCACCGGCTTGAGCACCGCTTGCTGCAGGACAGTGCGAACCGCTCCGGCCGGTGCCGTGCGGGCCCACGCGGTGGGGAAGTCCTCTGGGTTTTGCGCTTGTTCCCAGCGCCGCGCAGAGCGAGGCACCCGGGCCCGGCCTCGCCAGTCACGGCCGTGGCGCAGCAGCTTCAGCTCGTCACGCAGGCCACTCATCGCACGTCCGCCAGCACCAACGGTGGGGCGTGCAGGTAGCTGATCTGCGGATCCCGGCCGACGGTGTCCCGCGCCAGCTCGAGGGCGTCGGCCAGGCTGGATGCCGCCCGGAAGCCCAGCCGCGCGGTGGTCGACCGGTCACCGCCGATGAAGATCACATCATCCAGGTGCTGCATGGCGTGGGCGCCCCAGTACCACATGTAAAAGGGGTGCACGCCGTGGTACGCGTAACTGGTCCGGTACAGGTGGGTGTACCAGGGATCGGTGGCGAACTGCTTCTCGTACTTGGTCTCCAGCATCACCGGGTCGGTGGTCTCGGCGAGCAACTCGTAGAAGTCGATGTAGCTGGGGTGGTGCACGGGGTGGAACTCGTGCGGCATCGGGTGGTAGAAGATCGCCACCCCGCCTCGCCGGACGATCGGCTTTCCCCGGTAAAGATTGAAGAAGTAGCCCAGGCCAAGCGACATCACCAGGATCGGGTTCATGATCGAGTTCACGTTGTACGGGCAGATGTAGGGCAGGCCGAAGATCGCCACATCGGCCTGACCGTGTACCTCGGTGAGCTGCTGGCGGTGCACCGCCGCCAACGTGTGGGTATGCACTTGGCTGGGAGCGCCGGCGTGCACGCCAGTGACGCCGTAGGGCGCCTCGGTAGCCTGCCAGATCCGTCGCCGCAGTTTTGGCGTCGCCAAATCGTTGCCTCGTTTGACGGCCAGGTAGCCGGCCTGATCAGTGAGGTTCCACTCCCACTCGCGGCGAGTGAGGAAGCGCAGTGCAGCCGGGAAAGGTTCATTGTTCAGCGTTGTCTCGATGGTGAACACCGGCACGTGGCCGCCGATGACATCAGCCATCCGGTCGTAGGAGTGGTGCATCGCGGAGTTGGGGGGGTCGTTGAAGGAGCGGGAGTGCCGCAGGGTGTGGACGTTGTGGTGGTGGCGCAGGCTGGCATAGCTGGCCAGCCCGACTGCCACCGACTTAGAGCCCCCGCTCATCGCGGTGAGGGTGATATTGACGTAGACGATCAGGTCGCTCTCCGCGGCCCGGCGGTTGATTTCCACATCCTCGCCGTGCGGGGTGGTGCCAAGGTGGACCAGCCCGTCGGGGTCCTCGGCGTCGTGATTGCGCAGATGGTGCGGGTGAAAGGCACGAAACACCCGCTCGCCGACGGTGCGTTTCAGCTCGGCTGGGGTCATCCTGCGGTGTAGCGAATTGGCCGCGATCAGTTTCACGTCGTCTACCCCAGCGGTGGCGGCCATCTCCAGGACCTGCTCGATCACCCGCTGGCGCACGTCCGGAGTGCGCATCGGCGGCAGCGGCAGGGATAGATCATCGAATACGATGGTCAGCCGCATCCCGCGACGGAGCAGCTGGGGCAACGGGTCGCTGCCATGTGGGTGCAGCAGAGCATGCTGGATCGCACGCTCGAGGTCGACGATCCCGGGCAATGACTCCGGCGGGTAGATCACCTGGCTACCCAGCGGCAGGCGCTCCAGCCGGAACCCCTCACCCTCGTGTATCAACAGTGGCGGGGTCCGCTCGTCGACGTCGAGCACGAAACCTGGTCTGCCCACATTCTCTCCTGCCCCTCACCGCGCACTGCGTTTCCTCCGGCACCGTTCACCCTCAGCCTGGCGCGAAGACAACCTTGATGGTGCCCAGCCGGCCGGCCGCGGCAGCGTGGTCGACGGCGTCACGCCACTGATCCAGTGGATACTTGGTGTCAACGTAACCGTCCAGTGGTGCTGCCGTCGCTAGCGCGATCGCCGCCGGGAAATCACCCCGCTCGGGGTCTTCCCCGAGGGCTGAGGCATACGCACCGACCAGGTGCAGCTCCCGGTACCACAGCGGGGTGAGGTCGACGCCCCCGGCGGGCATCCCTGAGGCCACCACCGTGCCGCCACCCCGCAGTGACCGCAGCGCCGTGTTCATGCCTGCCAATCCGCCGGTGCACTCGAAGGCCATGTCCACCCCACCCAGCAGGTAACCGTCGCCGAGTTCCGGCTCCACCAGCAGGGCCCCGGTGCTGCGGCGCAGTGCCCTGGCGGTGCTCTCGGCGCCGATCACCTGGGTGGCGCCAAGCTCGCGGGCCCGATCGCCCTGGTGCTGATGCTTGGCGATGACATGTATCTCGCCGGCCGCGGTGAGCCTTCGTAAGGCAAGCAGAGTGAGCAGGCCGACCGTTCCCGCGCCAATGACCAGCACCGACGCCCCCGGATTGATCGGCACTCGGCGGGCGGCGTGCACCGCACAGGCCAGCGGTTCCACGAGTACCGCTACCTCGTCGGGCAGTGAATCGGGTACCGGGTGCAGCTGGCTGGCATGGGCCAGCAGGCGCCGGCTCCACCCGCCACCGGTGTCTGCGCAAAAGCCCGTTTGCAATCCCGCCGCCAGCCGCCCGGTGGTGATGCCGTCACAACGGCAGGTGTGCCCGGCCAGGCACGCCGGGCAGGGTGGCAAGCCGCGCGCCGCGCACCGCAGCACCGGGTCGATCACCACCCGGCTGCCTCGCGGCAACCCGGGCAGTTCGTCGACGGTTCGCCCTACCACCTCGTGACCGAGCACGAAGGGCATGGAGGTCAACGGACCCAGGTAGGGCGAGGATCGGCCGGTGAGCAGGCCAAGATCTGAGCCGCAGATTCCGGACAGAATCGGTTCGACCCGGGTCCACGACTCGTCGGGTAGCACCGGGTCGGCCCGCTCGACGAGCCGCAGCGGCGCCACATTACCGGCCAGCGCGCCGGCCAGCCGGCCTCCGGCGCGGGTGGCGCTGATCGCCCGCGCGGCGATGTAGCGCGTGGCGCAGCGGTGATATTCCAGCGCCAGATTCATCGCCGAGCACTCCTCGGGTTGGCTTGTTCGCCAGCCCGCGCCACATCGAGCAGCACCTCGACCAGCCCACCGGTATGTGCACCCCAGCGGTGCACCACCCAGCGGCGCCGGCGGGCGTACCGGAAAAGCTGCGAGTCCGGGTTGACGACGTGGGGATGCCCCACCGCCTCCAGCAGCGGGCGGTCGGAGTAACTGTCGGCGTAGGCGTAGGAGCGATCCAGCTGCAGGTGGTGATCCTGGGCGTACTTGCGCAGCCAGGCCGCACGCGCCTCGTCGACCAGCGGCGGCGTCTCAAGAAATCCGGTCAGCACACCGTCCCGGGTGTGCATCCGGCTGGCCACCACCTCGTCGAACAGCACCGACAAAGGCTCCACATGCAGGTCGACGGCACCGGTGATCAACACGGTGCGATGCCCGGCTGCCCGGTGCCGGCGGATCTGGCGGGTGGCCTCCGGCATTACCCGGTGCAGTAGCGCGTCCCCGAGCACCTCGGTGACCAGCGCGCGCATCTCGTCGGCGCGCACTCCGGCGTAGCGGCGCAGGAAGGCACGCAAAAGCTCGCCGCGGTCACGCCGCTCCGCGTAGAGGTAGCGGGGGGCGCTGCGAGCCAGGTCGGCGAGCTCGCGTAGCCAGCTGGAGCGGGGCATCGTCGCCAGCCGGGCCCACAGGTAGGACTCGACGACGTTGGAGTTCACGATGGTGCCCTCGAGGTCGAACACCGCTACCACGTCCGTGCGCTCGGGCAGGGCGGTCAGCGTCGATCCGTGACGTCCGGCGGTGGAGCGTCCCCGGCGCTGCCCGGCGCGGCGGACCGTGGCCGTGATCGACGGGCAGTGCACGTCTTGCAGGTAGGCCCGCCAGTCGATGGCGGTGGGGTCAAACCCGTGCTCGCTGGCCCGGTGGGCGGGCAGCGATGCGTGCAGCTCCCGCAGCCGGCGATCGTCGTAGATCACCTCAGCGCGGGCGTAGACCCCGTATAGATCGGCGTACTCCCGTAGTTGGGCCAGGTCTTGCTGGTGGCGCCCGAGGCTGGTCAGCCAACCCTGGGATCGGGTCGACGGTGGCAGCACCAGCAGCACCTTCTCGGCGAGTGCAGCGGCGCGTTCCCCGGCGCGAAGGGCCAACTCGACCTGCTGGCTGCCGGGGAACCGCCAGGTCGGGGTCTGCACGTGGCCGCGATCACCGTCGGGCACGGGATGGTTGTCGAAGTATTCCCGGCACAGCACGTACATGTTGTGGAAGGTCAGCGGGTTGCTGGCCCCGGAACTGACGTGCAGGTAGGCCGGGGCCGCAGTGGGTGGCCGTGCGGCGGCCGCCAGGATGGCATTGACCACCAGGTCGACGGGGATCATGTCGAGTACGGAGTCGGGCAGCCCGGGAAATTCCCGCAGCACCCCTCGGGCGAAGGCAATGATCAGTGGATCGGCCATCTTGAAACCGTCGATCCATCCCGGGTAGGGGTGGCGCAGCGCGCTTTCCACGATGGCCGGGCGGACCACCGATAGCGGGCGGCCCTGGCCCGCCCACAGCTGCTCGGCGACGCGCTCACCCAACGCCTTGGTCAGCGTGTAGACATCCGGCCAGCCCAGGCTCCGGGCCCGGGTGCGGCCGTAGTCCACCAGCCGGCGGGTGACCCACTCGGTGCGCAGCCGCTCGGCATCGGCGGCGGTGGACTGCGGGCCCGCCTTGGCGTGCTGATCACCGGCTTGGACCAGCGCCCGGCGTAGCACCTCCGGTCGGCGGGAGTCGCGCTCGACGTCGGCCCGCGCAGCCAGGGCCATCTCCAGCTCGAGACGCCAGTCCACTTGATGATCCAGCGCAGCTTCAGCGACCACGCCCTTGCGGGTGCCCGCGACATAAGCGGTGGAGATGTGCACTACGTGCGGGGCGCCGGTCAGTGCCTCATACAACCTCGCCACACCCGCGACATTGGTACGAAAGGCCTCGTCGACCGGAGGATCGAAGGACACCGTGGAGGCTCCGTGGATCACCACGTCGAGATCGGGTGGCAGGCTGACTGTGTCGAGGTCGCCCTCGATGACAGTGACCCGCTCGCGCACCACCCGCGCCAGTTCGTCGGCGCCGAGGCGCTCACTCAGCTGGCGGAACACGTTCTTGCGGAGCAGCGCGGCCAGGCGCTCAGCCGCCCCGCGCTCGCCACGGGGGCGGATCAGCACTGACACCCGGGTGTCCGGGTAACTCGACAACAACCGTTCCAGGGTCGCCTGACCCAGAAAGCCAGTGGCGCCGGTGAGCAGCACATGCGCTCCGGCAAGCTCATCGGCACCCATGGCTCGACCATAGGCGCTTCGCGGTCGTGAGTGGCATGGGGTGCTATAACACTGTTTGCCACTCACGATCGGCGTACGCCGCCCTCGCCGCCTCGCACACCCGCCGCACTGGCCAGCCCAGTTCCTGGGCGATCCGCTCAGCATCGGCGAGTTCCGGTTTCGCGGTCTGGTGCCCTCCGGGGCCGGTGGCAACCTTCACGGTGATCTGGTGCTCGTGCCCGGGCGGCCCGACCGGTACCTGCACAGTGACCCGCGGCAGCGTGGCGCGCTGCCAGGACGTCCACCGCACGCCCAGCGTGGTGGTGTGCCGGAATAACGCATCCACCACCGCAGGGCGGATCTGCTCAGTGCACAGCGCGGTGAGCACCTGCCCGGGCCTGCCGTGCCGACCGATGGTTGCGGTGGTCCAGCAGTCCCACGCACCCGCCGCCCGGACGGCCCGCAACACCGCCGGCCACAACTCCGGCTCGAGATCATCGACGGTCGTCTCCACCACTGTGACCGCATGTGCCGGGCTCGGTACCGGCCCGTGATCGGTACGTTGGCCGAGTACCAGGCGGGTGAGGTTGGGTCGCTCCGGGCTATCGCGCTGCCCAGCACCGCTACCGACTGCGTCGATTGTCATCGGCGGCAGCGGGCCCGGTGTGGCCAGCACCGCCACCAGGGCTGCTCCGGTGGGGGTGGTGCGCTCCCCGGGCAGCTCACCGGCGGTCAGCGACAGACCGTGCGCAGCGGCGATCTGCAGCACAGCCGGTGCGGGCACCGGTATGGTGCCGTGCGCGCTGCGCGCCGTGCCACTGCCCGCCGCCAGCGCCGAGCAGGTCACCGAGGCGCCGCCGGTGAGCAGGCCGAGCTGCTCGGCGGCGGCCGCAGTGCCGACCACGTCGGCCAGCGCGTCGGCTGCCCCCACCTCATGGAAGTGCACCGATTCGACCGGTATGCCGTGCACCGCGGCCTCTGCGCCGGCAAGTACCCGGAACGTATCCGCGGCCATCCGGGACGCCGCGCTGGGCAGCTCAGCCGCCTCGACAAGCGCGAGCACGTCGGCCAGCACCCTGGTGGGTTGGGGTGCGGCGGGCGCGCTGACCATGGCCCGCGCGCAGGCCAGCCCGCAGCGTCGAGCCTGCTCCACGCCCACGTCCAGCCCGGGTATCCGCAGCGAACGCACCGCGGCACGCACCGCGGCCAGCTCAGCGCCGGCATCGAGCAACGCGCCGAGCAGCATGTCACCGGCGACGCCCGCGGTACAGTCCAGGTACGCCGCGGTGGGCTCAGCCACCGTGCACCTTCCCGACGATCTTGGCGGCGTGGGCTGCTGCGCCGAAGCCGTTATCGATGTTGACCACGGACAGCCCGGGCGCGCAGGAGGCCAGCATCGTCGCCGCAGCGGCGTGCCCGCCCGCGCTGACGCCGTAGCCCACACTGGTAGGCACGCCGACCACCGGCGCCCGGATCAACCCGGTCACCACTCCAGGCAAGGTGCCCTCCATACCGGCGATAGCGATCACGCAGTCGGCCGTGGACAGCTCATCGAGGTGGGCGAGCAGTCTGTGCAGCCCGGCGACCCCGACGTCGGCGATCAGCCGGTGCCCGGCACCAAGCGCCTGCAGAGTGGCAATCGCCTCGTGCGCCACCGGCAGGTCCGAAGTACCCGCAGTGACGACCGCGACGAAGCCGCGCGCCGGCGGCAGCATACCCACGATCACGGTCCGGCCAACCAGGTCGACCAGGACCGGATCGCCCGGGAAGGCGCTGGGCGCGCGGTGCAGCACGCCGTCGGGGCATCGGGTCGCCAGTGCCGGGAAGTCGGGGTCACCACGGCGTACCTCACCCAGCAGCTGCAGTGTCTGTTGCTCCGTCTTACCTTGGGCGAAGATGACCTCCGGCACGGCGGTCCGCCGGCGACGGTCCAGATCCAGGTGGGCAACCGTGCAGTCTGGCCCGGGGTGCGGAGTTGGCTCGACCACAGCGCTGACTCAGGCGGAGCGCCAGTAACCAGTGGACATGCGACGATGGTGCACCATGCACACGGCTGATGTCCTCAGCGCCAGCTCCGCTGCCGCGGCTCTGCTTGACCGGCTGGGCCAGTTGGGCGGGCTGGTGGTGGCTTTCTCCGGTGGGGTCGACTCCGCGGTGGTGCTGGCCGGCGCCGTCCGCGCGCTCGGGACCAGCGCGGTGCTGGCCGCCATCGCCGACTCGCCCAGCCTGGCTCGGGCCGAGCTAGCCACCGCGCACCGGGTGGCCGGGCAGATCGGTGCCGAACTGGTGGTGTTGTGTACCGACGAGTACACCGACCCGCAGTACCGAGCCAATGCGGGCGATCGCTGCTACTTCTGTAAACGGACCGTGCTGGCGGCGGTGCGTGAGCTCGCGCACCGCCGGGGCATTGCGCATGTCGCGACCGGTACGCACATGGATGACCGCTGGGCCGTGCACCGCCCGGGACTGCGCGCGGCCGCCGAACTCGGGGTGTGTGAGCCACTCGCCGAGATCGGTGCCACCAAACCGGTGGTGCGTTTGCTGGCGGCGCACTGGAACCTGACCGTGCGGGACAAGCCGAGCACCCCGTGCCTGGCTTCCCGGATCGCGGTTGGCGTGCCGGTGACCGTCGAAGCGCTGGCGCTGGTCGAGCAGGCCGAACTGGCCGCGCGCGGCTACCTCACCGACCGCCGGGTACCCGTGCGTGATCTGCGGGTCCGGCTGCTCGGCCGGGCAGGCTTTCGGATCGAGCTGGACCAGGCGGCTCTGGACAGCATGCGGGTCCAGGACCGGGCCGGGCTGCTGGCCTGGGTGGCGCAAGCCGGTGTCGACGGGAAAGGCGACGTGGTGCGCTACCGCTCTGGAGCGGTCAGCGGCTGAACCTCGCTACGGTGCGT
>DASQVU010000143.1:0-2728 GCA_035640615.1 Pseudonocardiaceae bacterium | reverse complement strand
GCTGCTGCGCTGGCAGCCAGCACCGTGACGCCATACCTCGTGGGGTTGGACCTGACCGGGCGCCGCGTGGTCGTGGTCGGCGCCGGCGCGGTCGCGCAACGGCGGCTACCGCGGCTGCTTGCTGCCGGCGCGGACGTCTTGCTGGTCGCTCCCGAGGCCACCCCGGCTGTGGAGGCGATGGCCACCGCGGGCGAGCTGCGCTGGGAGATCCGGGGTTACGCCGATGGCGACCTTAAGGGTGCCTGGTATGCCCTGGCGTGTAGCTCCGATCCCGCAGTCAATGCCGCGGTGGCCGCCGAGGCGCAGCGGCGGCGGGTGTTCTGCGTACGCGCAGATGATGCCACCGGTGGGAGTGCCGTTACCGCTGCCACCGGGGAACATGACGGGTTGCTGATCGGTGTGCTGGCTGGGCGCCGCCCGCGGCGCTCCGCCGCCGTCCGGGATGCCTTGGTCGACGCGCTGCGGACCGGGCTGGTGGACGACGCGCCGGACGCCGAAGACAACGTGACCACGCCGGGCGTCGCGCTGATCGGAGCTGGACCCGGCGATCCGGATCTGATCACCGTGCGGGGGCGCCGGCTGCTGGCCCGCGCCGACGTGGTCCTGGCCGACCGGCTGGCGCCCCGAGAGCTGCTCGACGAGCTCGGCGCACACGTCACGGTGATCGACGCGGCGAAGGTTCCTTACGGCCGGGCGATGTCCCAGGATCTGATCAACGCACAGCTCATCGACCACGCCAAAGCCGGCCAGTTCGTGGTGCGGCTCAAGGGTGGGGATCCCTACGTCTTCGGCCGCGGTTTCGAGGAGGTGCTGGCCTGCGCAGCTGCCGGGGTTCCGGTCACCGTGGTGCCCGGCGTCACCAGCGCGATCTCGGTGCCGGCCGCGGCCGGGATTCCGGTGACGCACCGCGGGTTGACCCACGAGTTCGTCGTGGTGTCGGGACACGTAGCGCCAGACGATCCCACGTCGCTGGTGGACTGGTCAGCGCTCGGGCGGTTGCGTGGCACCCTGGTGCTGCTCATGGCAGTGGAGCGGATCGGCGTGTTCGCCGAGACCCTGGTCGTCCACGGCAGGTCCCCGGACACCCCGGTGGCGATCATCGCCAACGGCACCCTACGTGGCCAGCGCGTCGTGCGCTGCGCGCTGCGCGAGGCGGCCCACTGTGTCTCCGCCGCGGGTATCCGCCCGCCCGCGATCGTGGTCATCGGGCCGGTGGTCGGCCTCGTGGGTGAGTAACAGTGTTATAGCACCGAACGCCACTCACGATTTCCCGCGTCGGCGACCTGTTGGGGTAGCCCGCGTGCGATGAACCAGTCGGTCACGATCTGCACGTCCCGAGCGAGGAACTCCCGTCCCTGCGGGTTGGAGACGATGTCCACGACCTGTGGTAGGTCGATGAGCACCAACCGGCCGCGGTGCACCAGCAGGTTGAAGGGGGAGAGGTCACCGTGCGCCAGGCCTTCGCCGATCAGGATCAGCAAGGCCTCCACGAGCTGATTCCACAGCGCCCGCAACTGGGTCGGCCCAGGGCGGAGTTGAGCCAACCGGGGCGCAGCTTGGCCGCCGGGTTCATCGAGGTACTCCAGCAGCAGCTCGGTGCCATGCAGCTGCACCGGGTAGGGCACCGGGGCGCCGACCCCCCATAGCCGGCCGAGCGCGGAGAACTCGGCCGCTGCCCACTGCCCGGCCAGCAGGCCACGCCCGAAAGCGGTGCGCCGGGCCATTGCCCGGGTTTCCCGGGAGCGGCGCACCCGCCTGCCTTCCAGGTAGGCGGCGTCACGGTGGAACATCCGGTGCTCGGCATCGCGGTAGCGCTTGGCGGCCAGCAGGCAGCTGCGGGACGTGCCGGGCACGGCCCGCTGCACCAGGTGCACGTCTGCTTCCTTACCCGTCTTGAGCACGCCGAGCTCGGTATCGACCGCGGCGAGGTCGGTAACCAGCCAGTCCGGGTACGGAGCAGGGCCGTGCTGACCGAGGTCCCAGGTCGACCACCGGTCGCCGGTAGTCGGACCGTCATCGAGTGGCGGGAGCTCAGGTCTGCGCCGGTGTGCTCGCGGGTGGTCGTCTGCTTCGGGGCAGTCGTCATCAAAGCGGCTGCGCCGATCGGGCAGCCGGTCGTCGTGCGACACGGGAGGGCCTCCTGGGCGGTAACGCCGCCCAGGAACTCAGCCGGAAGGGCGGCGGGAGGATGAGACAAGGACATGCGTGACACCGCGGGCAGTCATGTCTGGCCACCTCCTCCCGTCGAGCCGGACTTCCGGTGCAGCATTGCCGCTACTCGGCCGCCAGGCAATCGAATTCCCCAGCATTTCAGTGGTGCTTATCGCTTGGCCCCGGGTAGGTAATCCTGGTGAGATTCGATGCGCTCAGTCCTGAGGTACTCCACGCGCGCCGGACGATGAAGTGGTCCCGTTACCCACCCGACGTGCTGCCTGCCTGGGTTGCGGAGATGGATTTCCCGCTGGCCCGCCCGGTGCTCGAAGCGGCCCGTGGGGTGCTCGACTCGCAGGACCTGGGTTATCCCGAACCGACAGGCCTGGCTGAGGCGTTCGCCAGCTGGGCGGCGCGGTATCAGGGTTGGTGGCCCGATCCTGCGCTGGCCTGCCCGGTAGCCGATGTCATGGCCGGGATCGAAGCGGCCCTGCGGGTGTTGACCGAGCCGGGCGACGGCGTCGTGCTGCTGACTCCGGCGTACCCCCCGTTTTTGGTTTTGCTCCACCAGCTGCGC
>DASQVU010000142.1:0-2821 GCA_035640615.1 Pseudonocardiaceae bacterium | reverse complement strand
ACCGTCATCCTCGCCTATCACCCCTACACGCTGCCGGTCTTCACCTTCGTGCAGTTCGGCTCCGCCGGTTTGACCACCACACTGCTGCCGGTGGCGGCCGCGCTGGCAGCAGCGTTTGTCGTGCTGACGCTGACCGGTGTGATTTCCCGGGCGCGTCTTCCCTGGCGCCGCGGATCTCAACTGCCCGAATCCAGACCGCCGGCGGCCGGTGAGCCGGGCCCGCCGCTGTGGTTCGACCTTGCCGCCCGGTTCGGCGATTTCGACCTGCGCGTGGCGTACCGGCCATCGGGTCGTCGCCTGGCGTTGCTGGGCGCCTCGGGCTCCGGCAAGACCATCACGCTGCGGCTGATCGCCGGTCTGGCCAGAGGCAGCTCGACCGAGGTCAGGGTGGGCGCACAGGAGCTGTCCGGGCTGCCGCCCGAAGCTCGCAACGTTGGCTACCTGCCGCAGGACTCAGCCCTGCTGCCGCATTTGCCGGTCTGGCGCCAGGTCACCTTTGGGGTCGACGCTGACCCGGCGGTAGGCGCCTACTGGCTCTCCCACCTGGGCATCGAAAACCTTGCGCACCGCAGGCCCGAAGGGCTATCCGGCGGGCAGCGTCGCCGCGTCGCGCTGGCCCGGGCGCTGGCCCGCCAGCCCCGCCTGTTGCTGCTCGACGAGCCGTCGACCGGCTTGGATACTCCGGTGCGCGACCAACTGCGCCGCGAGCTACAGCACCTACAACACGAGACCGGACTGACCACTGTCCTGGTGACCCATGATCCAGCGGAAGCGGCGTTGCTCGCCGACGATGTAGTGATCATCGCGGATGGGCGGTTGTTGCAGGCAGGGCCGAGGGCCGAGGTCTTCAGTCACCCGGCCAGTCCGCAGGCTGCTCGTCTGCTCGGTGCCACGAACCTGCTGGCCGGTCAGATGTCCGCAGCCGGCGAGCTGCGCACCGGAGGGTTGTCCATACCCACCAACCGCAGCGACTTGCCGGAGGGGACCATGGTGACGTGGTCCATTCACCCCGAGCACATCCGGGTCGACGGTGGCGACTACCCCGCCGAAGTCATCGACCGGGTTGCATTGCCGGTGCACGACGACCTCACCCTGCTGCTGCCCGGCAGTGTTGAACTCATAGCTCGCACCGGTCCGCACCCTGAACTGGTACCGGGCAGCAGGTGCCCCGTCGACCTCCCCGCCGGCGCCATCACCATCTGGCCGGTTGACCTGTCACCTGACGAAGCCAGCCCGCGGCGGGCCGAAGCCGTGGACATCACGTCGTAGCCGTTACTCAGCGCGGTAGATACGTCCCACGCTCGGGCGTAGCGGCGCGCGCTCGGCGGCAGCACCTCGCCACGGCTGCGGTACACGACGTAAGGACGGGTCAGGTAGCCCAGCGGGGCACTGTTGCACCGGCGGATCACGGCGAGCGGCAGGCTGGGCTGATGCGTCGTCGCTGTACCCGAGGGTCCACACCGAGGTCTGGGTTCGCTGGTTTCCGCTTCCCACCGGATGTGATCATCTTGGCGGTCCGTTGGTACCTCCGCTACGGGTTGTCCTACCGCGAGGTGGAGGAGTTGCTGGCGGAACGGGGCATCGCTGTCGACCATGTCATGGTCTATCGGTGGGTGCAGCGGTTTACTCCGCTGCTGATCGATGTGGCCAGGCCGTGTCGGCATGCCGCAGGAGATCGCTGGTATGTGGATGAAGCGTATGTGAAAGTCGCCGGACGGTGGCGGTGTCTGTATCGGGCGATCGACCAGTATGGCCAGGTTATCGATGTCCTGGTATCCGACAAACGAGATCTGGCGGCCACACGTCGATTCTTTACCCGTGCCCTCAACCACGGCCCCCGCCCCACGGAGGTGAACACCGATCGCACGCCTACCTATCCACGTGTGCTCGATGAGTTGCTGCCGTCGGCGCGCCATGTCGTGGAGCGATATGCGAACAATCCCGTCGAAACTGATCATGGACGGTTGAAGGCCCGGCTACGGCCGATGCGCGGTCTCAACAGTTCCGCTCAGCGGCGGTGATCAGCGTCGGCCACGCTTTTATCCAGAACGTTCGCCGCGGCCACTACGAACTTGCCACCGACATAGACCCTCACCATCGGCTCGTGACTGCGTTCGCCGAGCTTGCGCTAGCCGTCTGATCTGGGCGCAATCGACAGTGCCGCTTGCGTCCTGCTCGCCAATGCAACAGTGCCGGATCGAAGGGCAGCGCATATTCATTAGTGTGGGTCAGGCTGCCACCCGAGTAGGTGCTTAACCTAGCCGTCCCACTACTGGTCGTCTTGTAGATCTCGATATCGATCTCGCTCGCATAATCAGGAGGAGTATAGAGGAACATGGCGGTCACCGATGACGGCGCATCAGCCGCCTGAATTCGCGCCCGATAGCTCCCGTATCCATACGTGGACCGAGTACTCCGCTCAGCACCATTTGTTGTGCCAGCCGGCACTGCCAGCCTGAGCTGGCCACGCGCGACAGTGGCGTTCGCAGGATCGATGTAACTGCGTCCCCGCTGCAACCGCTCCCACCCCCCGCGTCACCTTCCCAGCTTCACATCCGACGCCGCGATCGGCTTGGCGGACTGATCCACGAATACTCCCAAGTCGCATGACCTGGATGACCAAGTCGGCACCCACAGGATTGACTCATGAGCTCATCAGGTACATCGTCGATGTCAGCTTCGAACCTAACGTCGATCTGTTCCTCGAGGCCTCTAGTTATACTCAAGGACATAGCAAACTTTTGGCGCTGGCTAGGTGGATGTTCACCTTTGGCGAGATCGGGTCTTTGGGGGGCTGGGGACTCCGATAGCGTCTTTACAC
>DASQVU010000141.1:0-4517 GCA_035640615.1 Pseudonocardiaceae bacterium | reverse complement strand
TCGTCGCAATCGTCATGTACTTCCTGCCAGGGTTCTTCGGCCACCCATAGCACGTGCAGCCCTTCGGCCTCTTCACTCGATAGCACGAGCTTGAAGCCATGCTGATCTACTCGATGAGCGTCTCGGTGGACGGCTTTATCGCCGACCGCGAGGGCGCGTTCGGGTGGACCACCCCTAACGAGGAGCAGTTTCGTTTCCACATCGCGCAGACACGAGAGCTTGGCGGCTATCTGTGCGGCCGCAGGCTTTACCAGACCATGCTGCCGTGGGAGACGGATCCGTCGATGCGCAACAACGAGCTCGGGGCCGCGTTCGCCGACCTCTGGTGCGCTATCCCGAAGGTCGTCTTCAGTCGCACGCTCGACAGCGTTGAGGGCAACGCCCGGCTCGCCGAGGCGTCGGTGGCCGAGGAGGTCGCTGCGGCGCTCGACGCGACTGACAAGGACGTCTCGATCGGCGGCGCCGGCCTGGCCGCGGCAGCGATCGAGCTCGGCCTCGTCGACGAGCTGCGCATGTTTCGCAATCCGGTCGTCGTCGGTGGTGGCACGCCTTTCCTGCCGCCGGTCACCGAAGACGTTCGGCTAGAGCTGGTCGAGACCAGGACGTTCGGCTCGCGCGTGATCTACGAGCGCTACGGACGCGCCCGCGATGAGTCGGACTGACACCGCCGTCTGAGTCATTAGCGCCTCGCCGGACCGGGTAGTTGCCGCGCTGACCAACTCCGACGCTGTTGCCGTGTGGCTACCGCCCGACGGATGACCGGCCGGTTCGAGCACTTCGATGCGCGTCCCGGCGGGTCCTACCGGCTGGTCCTGGCGTACGCGGACGCGTCGCCGCACGAGAAGTCCGCCGTCGACTCCGACGTGGTCGACCCCATGGGAGGTCACCCCGTCGACGCCCGCTCACGCGTCGACATCAGGGCCGACGATGTGCCCGACGGGATCAACGCTGCAGATCACGCGGCGGGATAGTCGTCCTCGCTGGACAATCTCGCCGCTTCCGTTGAACGCTGAGCGCAGGCTTCCTCGCAGCACGGTGCTCGTCGCTACGGCGACCATCGTGTCGTAGCGACGGAGGGTCAGATCTACGGTCGCCAACTGCAGCAAGCAGGTGACTACACGGGCCTGCATAGGGATCGGCAAGCGGGTAAATTGATCAATCTGGTGGGGCACCGCCGGGCGCGGCGGCGACGTCCGTCATTTCCAGCGGAAGTGCACGAAGATCCGACCAAAGTTATTCGAATCCTTCTCCACTCGGTGGTACTTAGACTTGATCTCTTTCTGCTCCAGGACACGCAGGACGTGCTTCTTAAGCGCCCCGGAGCCCTTCCCAGGAATGATCTCGACCAGCGTTGCCTTCGTGGCAACGGCTTGGTTGATGATCGACCGCAGTGCGCGGTCGATATCACCACCTCAGTTGTAGATGTCGTGTAGGTCGAGCTTGAGCTTCATACCCACCATGGTCCTAGTGAGTACATGATCAAAACGGGCGACAGATCGTGGATGTCTGGTTGAGGATTACCAGCGGACAATTGCCGGAGCAGCCGCCGCAACGGTAATCACTGCCAATCCAGACAACCCTCCCCTCGCGACGGCGCTCGCATCGCCTTGTCGGCGTCGACGCCTACGGCCTCACCGGTTTACGCACCGAGCCGCTACACGGTGGCGACCGCCCCTTCGCCGACCTACCCTGTGGCTGGCCGAGCAAGCCGAACCGGCCGTCTGCGACCAGCTCGGCGGCTCTCACGGCCTGGAAGTGTCGCCGAGACGGGCGGGGCCTACCTGTGCTCGATCATCGCCGACGAACCGGGCCAGCTGTGATCCTGGCAGGGCGATCGTCCGACGGTTCGGACGTCTGGTTCCTCGCTGATCGCGCTAGGGGGCGGTTCGATGCTCGCCAGTACTCGCACCGGTGATGGTGCGTTCGAGGCGTCGATCAGGGATGAGCCACATTACCGCCACGGCGGCGTAGAGGGCGATCGCGAACCACCGGTCGAGGAAGGACAAGGCGATGCCCGCTGCGTAAAGCAGCGGCGAGGACTTGCCCTTCAGGTCGCGGCCGATCGCCGCGGCCACCACCGAGGCCTCCCCTTGCTGGTGGATGATGGCCCGCTGCAGCACGTAGTAAGCGACCGCTGCGGCGAGCAACACGCAGCCGTAGGCGGCTGCTGGTGTCGCCGCGAAGTCGTTTTCACCTAGCCAGGCCGTCGTGAACGGAAGCAGCGAGAGCCAAAACAGCAAGTGTAGGTTGGCCCACAGGATCTGCCCGTTAACCCGGTCGGTGGCCTGCAGCATGTGATGGTGGTTGTTCCAGTAAATACCGAGATAAACAAAGCTGAGTAGGTAGCACAGCAGCACTGGCAACGCCTGGCCCAGCGACGCCCACGTAGTGCCGTGAGGGGTCGGTAACTCGAGCACCATTACCGTGATCAGAATGGCGATAACACCGTCACTGAAAGCTTCCATTCGCCCGCTTGACATGCGAGCACGTTACTGGCTCTGCACGAGTGGCCCGTTCAGCCTTGCTGCCCGACAGATTCCTGTCGACTGGCGCGGGCAGATGCGCCAGGTGGGCAACGCTGCCGCGGTACCTCCTCGATGAGAGGTTACGGCCCGCGCGGTGCACGGCGCCCCACTGATGGGACTGCCACGGTCCCGGTCGTGGTGACGTCGGGCTGGACTTTCCGATGGTGATCGAACCGCGCCCTCCTTGAAATCCTGATCAACTTCCGTCGTGACTCCGCCATCGCCGCCTCCCTTAAGGCGATGTCTCGATGCTACGAGGGAAAGCCCAGATAGGGATCCGCATCGGACAGGATGATCAACTTAAGGTGGGGGTCCTGAGCGGCGGCAAGTAATGTTCGTTAGCCGTTCCCTTCCGGACGTCCGGAAGGGGCGAAAATTGCCGCGCGCCTGATTCGTCCGGGCGGCTATCTCTGCCGCGTGCGGAGGAGTGCTGCTGGCAGACACTGTGCGCCGCCATGCTGTGAACTCGTGCGGAGGGCCCGCTGTGCGAAGTTCCGCGGACATCGTTTCTTGCTTGCGGTGCGGCGGACGTGGATGGTGGTCCCATGGGTCAGCAACAGCCACCTCGACAGGTCCTGCGGATGCCGTCGGAACCGGTTCGGGAGACGGTGGAGCAGGAGCGGCGACACCGGAAGGTGATGCTTGCTGCGGCGTTTCGGATGTTCAGCAAGGCCGGCCTGGACGAAGGGGTGGCCGGTCACATCACGGCGCGGGACCCGGAGTTCCCCGACTCGTACTGGGTCAACCCGTTCGGCCTGCACTTCAGCCTGATGCGGCAAAGCGACCTGGTGCGGGTGAACCACCTCGGGGAGGTCATCGAGGGTAACGCCATCGTCAACGGGGCGGCGGTGGCCATCCAC
Organism: Pseudonocardiaceae bacterium; assembly: GCA_035640615.1. Taxonomy (GTDB): domain Bacteria; phylum Actinomycetota; class Actinomycetes; order Mycobacteriales; family Pseudonocardiaceae. The sequence goes on along the minus strand of DASQVU010000141.1, from coordinate 1,132 downwards.
TGCGCGGTGCACGCCGCACGCCCGGACGTGGTCGCGGCCGCGCATGCGCACGGCCCGTACGGAAAGACGCTGTCCAGCCTGCCGATGGACATCGAGCCGCTGACCCAGGACGCCTGCGCGTTCTACGGGGACCACGGGGTACACGAGACCTACACCGGCGTGGTGCTCGACCCCGAGGAGGGTAAGCGGATCGGGGCCGCGCTCGGCGATTACAAGGCCGTCATTCTGCGCAATCACGGGATGCTCACCGTTGGGCGCAGCGTGGAGAGCGCGGCGTGGTGGTTCCTCACCCTCGAGCGGACCGCGCAGTCGCAGCTGATGGCCTATGCCGCCGGCACGCCCACCCGCATTTCCCACCAGGACGCGCTGCTGACCCACGAACAGATCGGCGGGGAGAAGGCCGGCTGGTTCCAGTTCCAGCCGATCTGGCAGGTCATCAGCCGCAGCCAGCCCGACATCTGGGACTGACCCGACCCCGGCCAGACGGTGAACAGGCCGAGCGACGCAGCTAGCAGATGTGAAGATCAATCGACCCGAGCGGGTTAGACGGTCGTGATTGACGCTCGTTCGCGTTCATTGCACCGGGATGAGCAGCCGCCATGGCTCGACCCACGCACCCACCACGCCGCGCGCTGCGGTCCGCCGTGCCTACTCCGTGGTCCGGATACGGATCCGCTCTCGGCTTAACGGTCGCGGGGTGAGGTGGGGTATGGCGGCTGCAGTCGCTGTCGGCGGCCGCTGCGCCGTAGCGGGCCGGCCCATTGTCTCGGGAGGTGCGCCATGGCGGCGCTTCTCATTGGCTATGCGCGCTGTTCGACTGACCAGCAGGATCTCACCGCTCAGCGCGATGGTCTGATCGGGCTGGGGGTGCCGGCCCACCGCATCTGCGTCGACCAGTGACTGACCGGCACCAACCGGCAGCGCCCGGGGCTGCGGGAAGCGCTCGCGGCCTGCCGGGACGGCGACACCCTGGTGGTGACCAAGCTGGACCGGCTGGCCCGGTCCCTGCCCGATGCCCGGGCCATCGCCGACGAACTGACCGCCCGCCAGGTCCGGCTCAGCTTAGGCGGGTCGGTGTATGACCCCCAGGACGCGGTGGGCAGGTTGCTGTTCAACGTCCTGGCGATGGTCG
>DASQVU010000140.1:0-11321 GCA_035640615.1 Pseudonocardiaceae bacterium | reverse complement strand
CGCTGGTCGCTGAACGGTTTGTGGCCGGCCGCGGCTACGCCAGCGAGACGGGAAACCTGCCTGACCGCTGCGACTTAGCGCATCTAGATGCGTACGTGATCGACGGTCTCGATGCTGGTGCCCTGCAGTGTCTGGTGGATGCCGGAATGATCCGGGGCGAGTGGGTGATAATGGTCGGTCACGACATCGGCCAGCGGGGGCCCCAGACCGTGCCTGTTGGGGAGCTCGACCGATTCTGCCGCTGCGTAAGCCAAGACGATCGCATCTGGATCGCACCGGTGCTGGAGGTGGCCGAGCGCGTACGATCGATCCGTCAGGCGGAGAATCTCGGCTGAGTGCGCTGAATGTGAGAACAGTGTCGCCAGCACGCTAGCTGCACCGCAAGCATCAACCGTCGTGTTGGTCCATCCGCGCGGAACCCGCGCAAAGGGTGTGTGCATACTCCGTGGTGAGCTCACCGGTGCACTGTGGCAGACGTCCGCCTTGAGTACTGCTCACAAGGCTGGAGTGGCGCGGCGTCGGTTGACTGCGACCCCTACCACCGCTCTCGTTGAGCCATGCGGCACTGGGTGCAGCTCAGTGCAGGGCGGACATCGAGTTCCACTGGTCCCAGGGCACGGTCCAGTCGTACACGTCGCCGTCTGCCCCGGACATCGCCACCTTGCTGCCGCTGACCTCCACCGGGTCGCCGAAGATCGCGCTGTCGAAGTAGGCCTTGGCGTTGGCCGTCGACAGGTTGACGCAGCCGTGGGTGACGTTGGCCTCGCCTTGGACGCCGGTGGTTTCCGGGTTGGCGTGAATGAACTCGCCGTTGTTGGAAATCCGCACCGACCAATGCGACGGGAAGTTGACGTATCCGTAAGCCGGGTTGGACATCAGATACAGCGGGCTCTTACTCATCACGATGTGGGTGCCGCTGCGAGTGACCCGATTCGGGTCGGTGCCCAGCCCGTAACTGGCCGGAAAGTCCATGACCGTCTGTCCGTCGCGAACCACCACCATTCGATGGCTGTTGACGTCGGCCTTGACGACCTGTGCCCGGCCGACGGTGAAGTGCAGGCTCAAGTCCTCCTGCCCCCACTTGCCTTCGCCGTAGTTCACCCCGTACAGCTTCGCGGTGACCGTCACCTGCGTGCCGGGCTGCAGGTAGTCCTTGGACCGCCAGTGCACCCGGGAGCGGCCGTTGTCGTCGGGTAGCCATGCCCAGGAACCTTCGGTCGGTACCGAGGTCTGCACGTGCAGTGCCCGCTGCACCGCCGCCTGGTCGGCGACGTGGTCGTCGAACTGGAGGATGATCGGCGCGGCGATGCCCACGGTGTCGCCATCATGGATGTTGAGCGTGCCGCTGACCAGCTCTTGAGGCTTGACCGTGGTGAACGAGCCGGTCACCGGTACCGGCTTACCGTCGGCATCGGTGGCGGTGCCCGAATAGGTGTAGCGGTTGCCGTAACCCAACGGCTCGGTCGCTTGCCAGGTAGTCCCGTCTTCGGACAGCCCTCCGGCGACCGGTTTACCTTCGGCGTTGGTGACCATAATGTGGGTGAGTTTGCCGTGGTCAACGGTGATCGTCACCGGAGTGGTGGGGTTGACGTCGGTGGCCCCGTTGGCCGGTGACGTGGTGATCGCCTCCGGTCCCGTGGCAGCCTGACAACCACCCAGTAGCACGGCTAGCACCATCAGGAGTGCTACGCCCAGCGTCCTGCGCATTCTTTCTCACCTGACCAACACCATGCTGCGATTTTCAGCAGCGCCGCACTGCCTGGTGGGGTACCCGGCTGCAGCGCGCATCACTCAGCGCCGGGCTGCTTTGAGTGCAGCCGTGACCTGCCGTATACCGCAGCGGGCCAGCTTGATGTGCCTGGTGACGCACTGCCCCGATTCATGGTCGTATCTGGGCGAGCACCAACCCGACCGGAATGCTGACGAACAAGATGACCACCAGCAGCCGGTAGCCATAGAGGCACCATCTCTTGGCGCCGCGTACTGGCCGTATTTCCGATGAGATGAGGCCGCGGGCCAGCAGGCCCAGCGTCACGACGAGCAGGGCACCGCCGAGATCGACGAGTGCGCTGATGCCCAGCAGCGTTCCGGCGAGCACCACGGCGTTACCGAGGTTCCACCCGGCCACTTCGCCCACCAGGACCGCTGTGGAGCTGCGAGCGGCGAACATCGCCTGGCCAGATCCCAGGCCCGCTTGGGCGACACCACCGACGAGTACGAGGTAGGCAGCGGCCCAAGTGGTGTGCTCGGAGGGCGCCGGCGCGGTTGCCGCGGCGAGCAGGCCGCCGGCGATGACGCAGAGCAGCCCGATCACGGTGAACGGCAGCAGTTGCTGCCGGCGCTGGGCAAGTGGGCTGGCGCCGGGGGTGGCAGATGCTGGTGGTGAGGATGATCTCACGCGTTGTCCCTGGGTCGGCGGCGCTGGATGGTGACGAACTCGCTGCCGGATTCTTCGAGCAGGCGGCGGCTGATCGAGTAGCCGATACGGGCGGCTTGGGTCTTGGCTAGCTCGGCCTTCTCCCCGGCGAAGTGCTCATCCACGGTGGCAACCCACAACGCCAGCCAGCGACCGAAGTGTTGGCTGGACAGCGGGAAGATGGCGTGCAGGTCGGTGTGCACCTGCAAGGCATTGCGCCGGTAGAGCCCCGCGCGGAACAGCACGGTTTGCCAGAAGTCGCACATCACCGGCAGGTGGGCGTCCAGGTCCATCCGGGCAACGTCCACGAAAACCGGGCCGAGCAGCGGGTCGGCGAAGGCCCGGGCATAGAAGGTACGGACCAGCAACTCGACGTCCTCGCGGCCGCTGAGGTCGGGCAGCGCGGTCATGGCAGCTCGGGACATGGTTGGTTCCCCGGTTGCGGTGGGAGGGGCACATCAGCGATGCACACGTGGGGTTCGACGAAGGGACGCAGCCCCGCCTGCTCGGCGGCGGGCAGGCGCAGCTGGTCCAATGCGCCGCGCAGTAGCCCCAGATGCGCGGCGCACACGATGTGCGGATAGCTCCGAGCGAGCTCCCGGAACGGGCACGAATGTAACTCGAGGTGCCGCTGCTGGCCACCGTCCACCACCCGCGGCGAGAAGCCCAGCCGGGCGAACAACTCCCTGACTTGCCCCATCCCGTCCTCCCAGGACAGCCCAGCGTCAACCGGTAGCTGGTCGCTGGCCCATCGCCGTCCAGCCTGCTCGGCCCATCGTGGGCCGGTGTCCGGATCGGTTGCCAGCGCGCTGGCCAGCACCCCCGCCAGCTGGCGCTGTCCCTCGCTGGCCTGGGCTGCGGCGACCACCCGGTAGAGCTGCCGGGGCCGGCCCGGTCGACCTTCCCGCTCGACGGTGCGGCCGACCAGCCCCGCGCGCTCCAGCACGTCGAGGTGGAACCGGGCGGTAGTGATGTGCAGCCCGATCGCTCGTGCCAGCGCCGCGACATCCAGCGGTTCATCGGCGGACTGCAGCACCTCCAGCAGCCGCCGGCGCGATACCACGGCCAGCGCGACGTGCTGAGCATCCTCGGTCGACGCGCTCACCAACCCATTTTAGAGGATTTCGATAGCGTAAACCCGCCGGTATGGTCCGGCGGGTCTACCCGAGGGAAGACGATGCGTGGGCGCAACCAGATCGAAGGGAGCAGCCCGGCTCAGCGTGCGACCGTCGTATCAGGGTCAATCTCGATTCGTGGGTATTCAGGTCGCCACATCGCCCGGTGGACCTGCTGGACGGCGTCGCTGACCGGGCGCTGGGCGAGTCCGTGGTCGGTGGCGGTGATCGCGACGGCGATGGCGACGGCTGCTGAGACGGCGCGCAGGTTGTCAATGGGAGGCAGCAGTGGAGCGCCCGGGGTAGCCTCTGGCAGTTTCGCGAGGGCCTCGGCGGCTGCGGTCAGCATGGGATCGGTGATCCGGCGGGCCCGGGCGACGGTGACGCCAAGGCCTAGACCCGGGAAGACGAGGGCGTTGTTGGCCTGCGCGATGTGATACGTGCGTCCGTGGTGGGTGACTGGGGGAAACGGGCTGCCGGTGGCCACCAGGGCCCGCCCGGCGGTCCAGCGGATGAGGTCCTCAGGCAGGGCCTCGCAGCGCGAGGTCGGATTGGACAGCGGCATGATGATCGGCTGCTCGGTGTGGGCGGCCATGTCCTGCACGATCTCCTGAGTGAAGGCCCCGGTTTGGGCAGAGGTGCCGATCAGGATGGTGGGCCGGACCCGGCTGACGACCTCGGCAAGGGTGGCGGGCATGCCGCTCCCGGCCCAGCCCTCGACTTCGGCGGCGGGCCGGGCGTAGCGGGCCTGGAAGTCTCGCAGCTGCGGGTTGCCGGTGACGAGCAGGCCGTGGCGGCCTAGGGCGTAGATGCGGGCGGTGGCCTCCTGCGGGCTCAGGCCCGCACGGACCAAGGCGCTGCGCAGCACGTCGGCGATCCCCACCCCGGCGGTTCCTGCTCCGTGGATGACTATTCGTTGGTCGCGCATCCGGGTCCCGGCGCGGCGAGCCGCAGTGAGCACGGCGGCCAGCACGACCGCGCCGGTGCCCTGGATGTCATCGTTGAAGGTGCAGATCTGGTCGGCGTAGGTGTTGAGGATGCGCCGGGCGTTGGCGGCGCCGAAGTCCTCCCAGTGCAGCATCGCGTCGGGATACAGCCGGGTGGCGGCGCCGACGTAGGCGTCGATGAACTCCTCGTAACGCTGACCGCGGATCCGGGGATGCCGGGCGCCGAGGTACATCGCATCGTTGAGCAGGGCGAGATTGTCCGTGCCGGTATCGAGCACGACCGGGATGACCCGGTGCGGGTGGATGCCGGCGGCCGCGGTGTAGACGGCGAGCTTGCCGATCGCGATCTCGATGCCGCCCACGCCCTGGTCACCGATGCCGAGGATGCCCTCGGAGTCGGTCGCGACGATGAGGTCGACATCGTCGGGGCCCAGCCCGGTGTTGCGCATCGACGCTTCGACGTCCTCGGGCTTGTCGATGGACAGGAACACGCCGTGCGTACGGCGGAACTCGTGGCTGAACCGCTCGATGGCCAACCCCACCGTCGGCGTGTATACCACCGGCAGCATCTCCGCGAGGTGGTCGGACAGCAGCCGGTAGAACAGCACCTCGTTGCGGTCCCGCAAGGTGGCCAGGTACACCCACCGATGCAGGTCGGTGGGCTGCGCGCAGTACTGGGCATACACCCTCCGCAGCTGACCTTCCAGAGAGGTAACCGCGCTCGGCAGCAGGCCGATCAACCCAAGAGCCCGGCGCTCCTCATAGCTGAACGCCGTGCCACGATTGATCGTCGCGCTGGCCAGCACTGCGCTGCCCCGCAGCTGAATCCGCGCCGAAACCCCCTCATCAGAAGGGATGAGCTCATACGGTTTCTCACGCATCTCGTACCTGTCACGTCAAGCTGGAAGTCGTTAACTCAATCACGCTTGCAGAACTCGCGACTGCTGTCTCCCCAGCGCCACGCGTCGGCTGAGGTGCTGCCGCCGCAGCAACCGCCCAACTGATCGCCTGTCCGGCACCGGCCACGCCGTGGCAATCACCCGGATCCTGGATGCGTTCACCCGCCTGGTGCGCACGTTCACCGCGCCGGTGGGGTACCTATTCCGCCTACATCGTCGACCGGTCACGGCAGGCGGGACGGCCACCCGCCCGGCACACACGGCTGGGAAAGGATCTGATGAGCATCATGCAGAAAACCTCTCTGGACGCCCTGGCACGCGAGCAGCTCGAGGCGGCTCGCGACGCGTCGAGTGGGCGCGCCGCCCGCACCGTCTACGGCGGTCACGAGCACGTCCTGCGCCAGACCGTGATCGGGCTGCGCGCCGGGCATGCCCTCGCCGAGCACCAGAACCCCGGGGAAGCCACCCTGCACGTGCTGCGCGGGCGAGTCCGGCTCATCAGCGGCGATATCACCTGGGATGGCCGCACCGGAGATCTGCTGATCATCCCGGATGCCTCGCACAGCCTCGAAGCGATCGATGACAGCGCGGTACTGCTCACCGTCGCCAAGCACTTTCCCGGCTAGAACCGGAGCCGCCCGCAGCAGCGATGCCATCCCGACCACCGTCTGGGCGTGCGTTACGCACTTACGAGCCGGCCGGTGATCCGTTCGGATCTGATGCGGATGACGTGGTCGGGGTATTCGGCCCGGTCCAGCGTGTGCACTGTGGATAAGCGAACCACCAGAGCTCCCTAGCTAGATACGCCACGCAGCAGCGGATCGTCCTGCACCGCGCAACGCAGCAGGATCCGAGCGTCGACGATCAGGCATCCCCGCTCGCTGGCGATCACGGGGTTGAGGTCCAGCTCGGCGACCTCGGGGAGCAGCTCGGCCAGCCGCCCCACGCGCAGCAGCACATCGCGCACCGCGTCAATGGCGAGCCGGTGCGGCTGCTTGCTGCCGAACAGCAGCGGGAAGCTGCGCAGGGATCGCATCATCTCGTCGGCGTCGACGTCGGTGAGGGGAACCAGCCGGGCGGCCCGGTCCACGACCAGGTCGGTATCCACGCCACCCAGGCCGAACACCACCAGCGGTCCAAACGTTCGGTCGCTGTTGATACCGATCAGCAGCTCGCGGCCGGCTGCCGCCATGGGTTGGATGAATACTGCTTCCAGGGTGTCCTGGAACCGCTGCCGCATGGCCGCTATTTCGGCCCGCAGCTGCTGCTCGTCGCGGATGCCGAGGATGACCCCGCCGTCGCGGCTTTTGTGCAGCAGCTCCCGTGCCACGGCTTTGAGCGCGACCGGTCCGCCGAGACGCTGCAGCACCGCGACGGCTTCAGATGCATCGGCGGCGGTGGTGCCCACCAACACCGGTAGCCCGAAGCAGCCCAGCAGGTCCTGCACAGATGAGGGGCTTAGCCACCCACCGTCGGCATGGTCGGTCAAGAACTGGTGTACCAGCGCCCGCGCCTGGTCCAGCCTGATGTCGGGAAGATCCGGAACGCGCCCTGCTGGCCGGGTACGCCACTGCCCGTAGCGCACCGCCGCGGTCAGCGCGCGCACCGCGACGGCGGGATCGGCGTAAGTGGGCACCGGTCGCCCCGAGCCGATCTGCCCGGCCCGGATGGCTTCTGGCTGGCTGAGCTGCACCGCGAGAACCGGCGTGGTGATGCCCTTGCTGCGGGCGCGGGCCACCGCATCGGTGATCGCGGTCGCCGGGTTGCTCACCGCGGTGGGGGTGGCGATCGCGAGCACGGCGTGGACCGTGTCGTCGGCGAGGACGGCCTCCAGGCAGGCGCCGAACGTGGCCGGGTCGATCCCAGCGGTGGTGTCGATCGGGTTGCGCACGCTCGCGTGCGGGGGCAGCAGCTCGCGCAGCGCCGTGCGGGTGGGCTCGGACGGCTCCACGAGATCGAGATCCTGCATCGCGTAGGCGTCCGCGGCGAGTACTCCGGCACCTCCGGCGTTGCTGAGCACCACCACCGCTGAGCCGGCGGGGACGGGCTGCCAGCACAGCAAAGCGGTGGTCGCGACCAGCTCGGTGAGCGTGTCGACGGCGATGACCCCCGCCTGGCGGTACAGCGCATCGCGGGTAGCGGCGGGGGTGGCTACGGCGGCGGTGTGCGATGCCGCGGCGTGCTGGGCCGCTTGGGTAGTCCCGGTGCGCACGGCGATGACGGGTTTACCCGTGGCGAGGCGGCGGGCGAGCCGGCTGAACTTGTGCGGGTTGCCGAACGATTCCAGGTACAGCACGGCGAGCTCGGTGCGCTCCTCGCCCAGCCACCAGCGGAGCACGTCGTTGCTGCTGACGTCGTACCGGTCGCCCAACGACACCAGGGTCGAGATCCCCAGACCCAGGTGGCTGAGCTGGTCGAGCAGCGCAATCCCTGCCCCGCCGGACTGGGTGGCCACGCCCACCGGCCCATCTGGCGCAGCCAGATCGGAGAACGTCGCATCCAGCCGCACCTGGGGATCGGTGTTGACCAGGCCGAGGCAATTCGGTCCGATCAGCCGCATCCCGTGCTGGCGTACCGCATCGAGCAGCGCTTGACGCAGCGCCTCGTCGACGGTGAGCCCTGCGGTGATCACCAGCAGTCCCCGTACCCCCTGGCGCCCGCACTGCTGCGCGATATCTGGCACGGCCGGCGCGGGCACGCACACCACCGCCAGGTCAGGGGCCTCGGGAAGGGCTGCCACGCTCGGGTAGCTCGGTATCCCGGCGATCTGCGTGGCGTGCGGGTTGACCGCGAACAGCCGCCCGGTGAACCTTCCCTCGCCGATCCGGCGCAGGATCGCGTGCCCGATCGAGCCCTCGCGCCGGCTGGCCCCGATGACCGCGACCACGCGCGGCGCCAGCACCGGCCGCAAGCTGGCCGCGTCGGCTTGCCGCTCCCGTTCGGTGACCGCGTCCAGGTACCGTTCGCTCAGCTCGAGCGGCATCCTCAGGTACAGCACCGGGCCGTCGTGGGACACCGAGACGGCCAGCCCACAGTGCACGAAGACGTCCAGCATCCGGCGGTTTTCCGCCAGTACCTCGGCCACGAAGCACCGCACCCCGCGATCACGGGCCAGGGACACCAGATGCTCCAGTAACAAGGTGCCCACGCCATGGGTCTGCAGGGTGTGGTTGACCACCAGGGCAACCTCGGCTTCGGCTGGATCGTCGAGCACCTCGTAGTGGGCCACGCCGATCAACTCGCCGTTCACAAAGGCGCCGAGTGCACCCCGGTGGGCATCATCCACCGTGGTCAGGCGGGTGACGAAGGCGGCCAGGTGCGCCGATCCGAGGGTGAAAAACCGCAGGTACCGGTCCCGTTCCGGCAGTTGCTCATGCAGCCGCAGCACTGCGGCCGTGTCGGAGGCGTCCAGCTGCCTGATCGAGACGATCCGGCCGTCGCTCAGCAGTGCCTGTCTCGCGGATACCGCCATGGCTAGGAGACATACCCGGTTTCGGGCATGAGGAGTTCGGTTACCGGGCGCTTGGACGCAGCCCGGATACCGGTACCGGAAAGCCCGAAAGCCGCAAGTAGCGCGTCCATGACCATTCACCTCTACCGAGCCGACGGGCGTGCTTACCCCATGATGGTCGCGTCCAGTCGAGGCTGACACAGCCAAAGGTCCCGAGCCGATAGGACGATCGGTTGCGGGTTGTTGAGATGGAGGCCGCGTCAGTTTAGTTAGGAGTAACGATCATGGTTGAGCAAGAGAGGCTCCCGATCGTGGTCGGAGTCGACGGCCATGAAACGGGGAGACGAGCGCTTGACTGGGCGCTGCGGGAAGCGCAGGTCCGGAACTGCCCGGTGCACGCCGTGCACGCCTGGACCTTCGACCCCATGGCGGAGTATTTCACCGAGACGTCAAGCCAGCAGGTGCACCAGAAGTCGCGGGCGATGCTGCATCGCGAAGTCGAACAAGCGACTAAAGGCCTGACCGACATTCCACCGGTCATCGAGAACAGCGTTGAGGGGGACCCCGCCCAGGTCCTGCCCGAGCTGGCGCGCGGTGCGGCGATGCTGGTCGTCGGACGGCAGCGAGGCGGCTTGGCTCAGCAGGCGTTGCTGGGTTCGGTGAGCGCAGTCTGCGTACGCCAGGCGACTTGCCCCGTCGTCGTCATCCCCGCGGTCGCGCCGCATTGATCAACCCATGAAACGAGCCGGCCTCCGGCGGAACTGTCGGTGATCGCTGCAACCTGCTCATCATGGTTTCGGGCAGTGAGATCGATCGGCTGGTTCGGTGCCGCCGAGGTCAGGCCTGCTGGAGTAGCTCCTGCATCTCGGTGATCTCGGCTTGTTGGGTATTGATGATCTTTTGCGCGAGCTGGCGGGCGGTTGGATTGCTGCCCTGCGCCAGCTCGGTTTGCGACATGTCGATCGCGCCATGATCATGGGTGACCATCATTTGCAGGAAAATCCGGTCGAACGCGCCGCCGGTCGTCCCCGGCATGCCGCCTGCCGGTTGCATGCCCGCGGGGCCGGCCGGAGCTTTCCAGGCGCTGAGCAGCTCGCGCATCTGTTGGATCTCCGGAGCCTGCTCGGAATCGATCCGAGCGGCGAGATCCTTCACCTTGGGTGAGGTCGCCCGGTTGCGGGCCATCTGGGACATCACAATGGCCTGGCTGAGATGGGGAATCATGTTCTGCACGAACACCACGTCGGCCTGGTCGTGCTGCTGCTGACCTGAGGCCGGTGCGGCGCTGCCGGCTGGCGCAGATGTGGCAGATGTGGTGGACGGGCCGCTCGTACTGCCACAGCCCATGACTAGTCCACTGATGACGGTCGTCGCGGCGAGCGCGCTGGTGATGGTCCGTTTCCGCATCTCAGATGGCTCTCCCTCGCTGGTACTCCGGCTTGTCGATCTTGCCGTGTGCGAAGCGTCGGCCAGCATATGCTCGCCACCCTCCCGGGAGGTCATCGACCTGATCGAGTGCCCAAGGACGGCCCGCACCGGGACCGACGTCCCTGCCTACCGCGCTACCGAGCCGCGACACTCGGAATCAGCCCCCGCTCGGGGCACTGGGACACGCGGAGGCCAACCATGAGCCAGCCCGCCGGCTTGCCGAGGCGATCGAACGCGCACTGCGCGCGCCGTCGGTGCACAACACCCAGCCCTGGTTGTGGCGCATCGGGCCCGGAACCGTCGAGCTGCACGCCGACTGGACCCGGCACCTGCCCCCACGGACCCCGACCGTCGCGATGTCCTACTCAGCTGCGGTGCCGCGCTGCACCACTTGCAGGTAGCTCTGGCCGCCCGCGGCATGGCCGCGCAGGTGAACCGGCTGCCCGATCCGGAGGATCTAGCTCACCTCGCCACCGTCGCCGTCCGACCGGGCACCGCCGATGCACGCGACGCCGCGCTGTCGCCGGCCATCGAGCGCCGGCGGACCGATCGGCGCCGGATGAGCCACCGGGTGGTGCCGTCAAACCACATCAAGCACCGTCTGGTCTGCGTCCCTTCCCCGCCGGGCGGCTCAGCCACCCAGCCAGCTATCGGGGCACGGTCCGGCAGACGATGCCGCGGAACTGCTGGTGCTCGCCACCCACAGCGACGGGCCGCTCGACCGGCTTCGCGCCGGGGAGGCGCTGAGCGCCGTACTGCTCGCCGCGACGCGGCTGGGGCTGGCCACCACACCGCTGAGTCAAGCGCTCGAGGTCGACGTCATCCGCAAGGAGCTCCGACACCAGCTGCTGCACATCCCTGAATACCCGCAACTCATCATCCGGATCGGCTGGCCCGCCACCGCGGCCGCTGAGCTGCCCCCGACTCCCCGACGCGGTCTGCGCTCCGTTCTGCTGGCCTCCCCGTGAGGGCAGGGACGTCATGTCTCCCATCGGGTAGACGCTTGTGGTCGCCGAGTTCGACGCCACGGCGGTTCACCGCCAGCTCGGCAGCCTTCCTGTCGAA
>DASQVU010000139.1:0-3634 GCA_035640615.1 Pseudonocardiaceae bacterium | reverse complement strand
CCGCTGCGCACCGTTTACCGGATGGTGGGGCTGGTGTGGCTGGCCATGCTCGGCTTGGGTGGCCTGGCCGTCGGCACGGTCTGGCTGGTGGCGCGCTGGCAGGCCCGGCGGCTGGCTGAACCGCTGGAAAAGCTGTCTGATGCGGCGCTGCGTCTCGGTCAGGGTGACTTCAGCGTCCGGACGGCTCCGGCCGCCATCCCGGAGATTGACTCCGTGGGCTCGGCCCTGAACAGCACCGCCGTACGCCTGGATGACATGCTCGCCCGCGAACGGTCCTTCTCCGCCGATGCCTCGCACCAGCTCCGCACGCCGCTGACCGGCCTGCGGCTGCGGCTCGAAGCGGCGCTGGACCGGCCCGGGCAGGACCTCCGCCAGGCCATCACGGACGGGATCGCCGCTGCGGACCGCCTGGAACAGACGATCGAAGAACTACTTGCGCTGGCTCGCGACACGCGCAGCTCCAACGCCGCCCCGCTGGATCTTCCGGCCCTGCTCGAAGAGATCGAAACGGGCTGGCATGACCGGTTGGCCGCCCAGGATCGGGAACTGCACGTAGCCGTAGACCCGCATGCGCCGGTGTCGCTGGCGTCCACCGCGGCGGTGCGGCAGGTGCTCACCGTGCTGCTGGACAATGCCGCCACGCACGGTTCAGGCACCGTCTCGGTAGCGGTGCGCAATGCCGTTGACGCGCTCGCCATCGATGTGTCCGACGAGGGCGCCGGGATCACCGCGCCCGAACCCGAGCTGTTCACCAGACGCTCGCGCCTGGCCGAGGGGCATGGCATCGGCCTTGCACTGGCCCGCAGCCTGGCTGAAGCCGAGGGTGGCCGACTCCGGTTGACCCGTCCCGCTCCGCCGACGTTCACCCTGCTCGTGCCCGCCCAGGCATGATCGTGGTGCGGGCAGCTTGGGCCTAGCCGTACCTTGGTCAGGCCACGGTACGCCACGTCGAGGAGGCTGCCATGATCGCGGTTCGCCGGCTCAACCATGCGGTGCTGTTTGTCAGTGATCTGGACCGCGCGGTCGAGTTCTATGAGCGAGTCTTCGGCATGAAGGTGATCGCCACCGAGCCTCGCGCCAATGCCGCATTCCTGCGCGCCAGCCATTCGGACAACCATCACGATTTGGGGTTGTTCGGGTTGGGTCGGCAAGCTTCCCGCCCCCCGCGCGGGCACATCGGGTTGTACCACCTGGCCTGGCAGGTCGGCACCATTGATGAGCTGGCCACAGCGCGGGAGGTGCTGCTCGCCGCGGGTGCGTTGCGCGGTGAGTCCAGCCATGGAGCGACCAAGAGCCTGTACGGTGCCGATCCCGACGGCAACGAGTTCGAGATCATGTGGATGCTGCCGCGGGCGCAGTGGGGTGACTACGAGTCGAGTGCCCCCGTCGAGGCATTGGACCTGCCCGCGGAGCTGTCCCGGTGGAGCGGGGTGAGCACCGCGTGACGGAGTCCGTCGCACCGATGATCACCCGATGGGGCTCCCGGGACCCCGATGCCCCGTTGATCGTGGTGTTCCAGGGTTGTGATGTGCTCGCGGGCAGCCATGAGACGGATCTGGCGATGTTCGTCCGGTGCCTCCCGGAGGGCGCCGCGTACGCCGCGGTGCGGGTGCCGCAGCCAACGTCGGGCGACCCGCGCTCGCCCGCCCTGCGTGACTGGATTGACCAGCAGCGAGCGCCGCAGGTGCCGGTAGTGCTCGTCGGTGTCGGCGGCGGCGCGGCTGCGGCCGGCGGCATGGTGCTCGCCGACCCGGCCCGGTTCGCCGCGGTGGCGCTGCTGTACGGCACGTTGCCATTCGACGCGGGACTGCCGATGACTCGGGGGCGCCTGGCCGGAGTACCGATCTTTCTGACCCACGGGGTGCGCGATCTGGTCATCCCGGTTGAGCAGCAGCGCCGGACGTGGGATTACCTGGTGCGGGAAAGCGGATCGCCGCTGTGGGCGCAGCGCCAGCCAGGTGGCCATGAACTCACCCCGGAGACCGTGTCCGGGCTGGCCGGCTGGCTCGAGGCGCGGCTGGGTTTCCTGCAATGGGCTACGGCGGGGGCCGCTGCTGCCGCTAGGCAGGCGGTTTGGCCAGGCTTGCCCGATGGCCGGTTGCCGGAGCGGCGGGGCGGAGCGCCCGAGGTCAGCGTCACCACCCCGCAGCAACAGCTATCGCAGAACGCTCCCGCCGAGCTGCAGGAGGCGTTGTTCGAGCGGATCGCGCGACTGGACGGTGTCGCAACAGCACCCAGCGCGGTCTCAGTGCCCGGCGCCAGGGCTTTCATCCTGTGCTCCGGGAATGCTCGGGGGCCCCGCGAGGCGTTCATCGTGCCCGATCTCGGGGAGTTCGCACACCTGCATCCCAGCTACGACGGCAGCTTGCACCTCGCGCTACCGATCGAGCTGGCTCACGACGCCCTGACAAAGGGATGGGCAGCGGCCCACCCGCTGGCCGGGCTTCGGCTGACCGCGGGCATGATCATGATCTTCGGACCGCGGGATGCGGCGGAGCTGGAGATCGTCACCGCGATCGTCCGGGCGAGCCACGCCTACGCCGCTGGGAAGTAACCGCATCAGCTGCCCAGCCGATCTTCGAACGTTGGTCGCCCATCGCGCCATCCCGATCACCGTGATCGGCGCGTGTGAACGCATCAGCTGTGCTGCAGAGGGAAGCCGGCCAGACCCTTCCAGACCAGTGCCGCGGTCAGGGCGACTGCCTCTTCTTTGGGCAGTTCATCGCGGCGGGTGAGCCAGTAGCGTGCGCCGTGCTCGCTGGCTCCGACCACCCCCACCGCGACGAACCAGGCACGGTCAGCGTCCAGGCCGGCATCGGCCACCACGGCTTGCGCGATGGCCTGCACACACGAGGTGTACATCCGTTCCACGATGTCCTGCACCGGCGGCTGGTTGCGTAGGTCTGACTCGAAGACCAGCCGGAACGCCTCGCCGTTACCGTCGACGAAGTCGAAGTACGCGCCAACCGCGTTGCACACCCGCTGCCAGTTGTCGTGGGTCTCCTCGATCGCGGCCTGAAGCCGATCGACCAGCTCGTCGGCGTGGCGTTCCAGCAAGGCCAGATACAGCTCAAGCTTGCCGGGGAAGTGCTGGTACAGCACCGGCTTGCTGACCCCGGCGTGCTCGGCAATGTCGTCCATGACGGTGGCGTGGTAGCCGTTGTTCACGAAGACATCGGTGGCCGCGGCAAGGAGCTGGGCGCGGCGCTCATCCCGGGGCATCCGTACCCCGCGCGGCGCGGCATCGACCCGGGTCGATGCGGTCTCAGTCATCGCCCTCACTCCACCTCCCACCTAACCCGCTAACCCTACTCGCCAGTATCTACGGGAAGAGGGAGCGGGCTGAGTACGTTCAGGTGAGCGAGACAGCACGACACGGTGAGGAGAGTGCTGATGAGTCTGCCGCCGCTGGTGGAACCGGCCGCCGAGCTGACCAGGGAAGAGGTGGCACGCTACAGCCGACACCTGATCATCCCCGACGTCGGGATGGACGGTCAGAAGCGGCTGAAGAACGCGAAGGTGCTGGTGGTCGGGGCCGGCGGGCTGGGCAGCCCGGCTCTGCTGTATCTGGCCGCCGCCGGCGTGGGCACCCTCGGGATCGTCGACAACGACGTGGTCGACGTCTCGAACCTCC
>DASQVU010000138.1:0-17608 GCA_035640615.1 Pseudonocardiaceae bacterium | reverse complement strand
TCCACTCAGCGAACTCGCGGTAGGTCGCCTCGACGACCTCGGCGACGGCGTCGGTGAGGATTTTCGGTCCGTGCCGGGCCTCGCTGGCGAGCAACCGCAAGAGCTGGGCTTCCTGGTCGAGTTCGGCGAGGACGTATCGAGCAGCGATGGTGAGTTCGGTGCGCAGATCTCCGAGGTCGGCGAACAGCCGGCGAATGTCGCGGAGGGCGGTCAGCCGGCGCAGCTGGCGCTCGACGCCGGCGGTGAGCAGCGCTTCCTTGGACGGGAAATGGTGGTAAATGCCACCGGCGCCGGGGGAGAGCCCGGCAGCTTGCTCGATCCGGGTGATGCTGGTGCCGCGGTAGCCGTGCTCGGAGAACAGCGCCATCGCCGCATCGATGATGCGATCCCGCGTCGCCACGGTTGACAGATCGCTCATGGCACCAAAGTATTTACTTAGGCATCGCAAGCGTCAACTTTCAGGAGCGGCGATGGAGGTGTTCACCCAGCAGGGCCGGACTCGGCTGAGCCGCACGGTTCCGCTGGCCGGGCTCGCTGGCCGGACCGTCG
Source organism: Pseudonocardiaceae bacterium (assembly GCA_035640615.1). Taxonomy (GTDB): domain Bacteria; phylum Actinomycetota; class Actinomycetes; order Mycobacteriales; family Pseudonocardiaceae. Next base: position 17,059 of record DASQVU010000138.1, on the reverse strand, counting down.
GTGAGGCGGTGGTCGCCGCCCTGCGCAAGCGGCTGACCGGCCAGGACAGCGCCGCCGAGTTCCACGAGCGGACCAGTGAGCGGTACGCGGCCATGCTCGGCCACTCGAAGGGCGTGCTGATGAAGGCCGGGCAGGTGCTGTCCTTCGTCGCGCTCGGCTCGCTGGTCCCCCCGGATCGCCAGCGCGTCTACCAGGCGGCGATGGCCCGGCTCCAGGCCGACGCCCCACCGATGCCTCCCGAACTGGCCGCGGCGGTGGTGGAGGCCGAGCTGGGCGCGCCACCGGAGGAGGTTTTCGCGGAGTTCGACCCGCATGCGTTCGCGGCGGCGTCGATCGGGCAGGTCCACGCGGCCCGGCTGGATGACGGTCGGCGGGTGGCGGTCAAGGTGCAGTATCCCGGGGTCGATCAGGCCATCCGGGCGGATCTGGACAACACCGAGCTGCTCGCCACGTTCCTGCAGCTGGTCGGAGCGGTCGTGCCCGGCTCCAACCGGCTCGACGTGCGGGCGGTGGCCCAGGAAGTGGCGGCCCGGATCGGCGAAGAGATCGACTACCGCATCGAGGCCGCCCACCAGATCGACTTCGCCAACGCGTACCGGGATCATCCGGTCATCCGCATCCCCGAGGTGGTGCCGGAGCTGTCCACCCGACGGGTGCTCACGATGGATCTCGTCGACGGCATGCGCTGGTCACAGGCGGTGGCCGCGGATAAACAGTTGCGGGACCGGTGGGGCGAGGTGATCTACCGGTTCGCTTTAGGCAGCCTGCGCATAGTGGGCATGTTCCACGCCGATCCGCATCCGGGTAATTACCTGTTCCATGACGACGGTGCGGTGACGTTCCTGGATTTCGGGTGCGTCAACCGGTTCTCCATGGAACAAGTCGCGCTGATGCAACGCATCGTCGCCGCCGCGATCGCGAACGATGCTGCCGCCTTGTGGAACACCTTCGTCGAGATCGGCTTCCTCACCGCCTCTGATGCGCCCACGCCGGCGGAACTGCTCGAGTGGTACCGCGACAAGCTGCAACCACTGGTGGCCGAACAGCCCTTCACCTACACACCGGCCTTCGCCGCGTCCGTGGTGCAGGGCTACTTCGACCGCCGGGGTACGACGGGGTCGGTGATCCGCCGGGTCGAGCTACCCCGCGAGTACGTGTTCCTCACCCGCATCGATCTCGGACTCACCGCCCTGCTGGCCGAACTGCAAGCCACCGGACCGTGGGCGGCGATCCGCAGCGAATGGGACGAGGACGGGCCGCCCGCCACCGAGATCGGCGAGCTCGACGCCGCACATTGGGCGCGGCAGGGATTTCGACCGGCGGAGCCATCATGATCCCCACCGTTGATCCGTACCCGACCTATCGCAAACTGCGCGAGCAGCACCCGGTGTACTGGGACGGCGACCTGGACGCGTTTCTGATCACCTCCTACGCCGAGGCCAACACGGTGCTGCGCGGTCCGGGGTGGAGCAGCGACCCGAACCGCAACCCCGCGCTGGCCGCACGGATCGAGCGCGGCGACTTCGGAACGCAAACGCTGCCCCCGAGCCTGCTGTCGATGGACCCGCCCGATCACACCCGGCTGCGGCGGCTGCTCGCCCCGGCATTTACCGCCAGGGCCATCGACGCGCTGCGGCCCCGGATCACCGCGGTGGTCGAATCCGCCCTCGCCGGCCTGGACAAGGCTGACGAGATCGACGTCATCGCCGACATTGGTTATCCGATCCCGCTCGCCGTGATGTGCGAGCTGCTCGACGTCGACATCGAGGGCGCGCAGCTGTTGCGTACCGAGACTCCCAAGCTGGTGGGCATCCTCGCGTTCGACCCCGACACCGATGCGATCCTCGCGGCCGAGGAGGCCATCGCCAGCCTCGCGCTGTACCTGCTGCCCATCCTCGGCGACCGCCGTCACCGCCCCGGCGAGGACCTGGCCAGCCAGCTGCTGTCCCTCGGAGAAACCGACAGCGACGACGGGGACGCGCTTGCACTCGACGAAGTGCTCGCCACCTGCATCCTGCTGCTCACCGCCGGGCACGAAACTACCGCCAACGTGATCGGGAACGGCGTGCTCACCTTGATGGAACACCCCGACCAGCTGGAACTGCTGCGGCGCGATCCCGCGCTGATCAAGCCAGCGATCGAGGAGATCCTCCGGTTCGAGTCCCCCGCCAAGATCGTCGGCCGCACCAACCTCGTCGACCGGCAACTAGGCGGGCAGACCATCCACCCAGGCCAGCGCGTGCTGGTGCTGCTCGGCGCAGCGAACCGGGACCCGGCGCAATTCCCCGATCCCGAGCGCTTTGACATCACCCGAGCTGCCGCCCCGCACCTCGCTTTCGGTGCGGGACCGCACTTCTGCCTCGGAGCTGCGCTGTCTCGCGCCGAAGCCCAGGAGACGCTGCGACAGCTGCTGCCGCTCCTGACCGGATGGCAGCTGGCACCCGAACCGCCCGCCTGGCGTGTTTCCGACACCTTCCGCGCGCTGGAGAGACTTCACCTCGTCAACCCCACGACCCAAGCGTGACCCATGGTCAGGCGTGCGTCACCGTGGCGACTAGTGTGCCGCGCGCCAGGGCCGCGGTCTGGATCTGCTGGATCGCTTGGTCGAGCGGAGCACCGTCGGGAAGCTCGATGCGATCGCGCAGACCTATGACGGTGAATCGGTAGTGATGCGTTCCGCTGGGTGGGCACGGCGGGGTGTAACCGATCGTGCCCGCGCTGTTGGTGGCCTGCCGGGCCTGCGGGGGAATGCTTCCCGCCGCCAACCCGTGCACTGCGGGTGGCAGGTCGAACAGGACCCAATGGGTGTAGGTACCGCTTGGCGCGTCCGGGTCGGTGACGGTGACTGCTACCGCGGCTGCCGCCGGCGGCACTCCCGACCACCGCAGCGGTGGGGGTAGCCCAGCGCCGTGACAGGTGTAGCGGTCCGGCAGCTGACCACCCTCGGAGAACTCCGGGCTGCTGACACTGATGTCCGAGGGCGGCGGGCCGGAAGGCGGCTCCGCGCGGGTGTCAGCGTGGCCGCCCCCGCATCCGCCCACGCTGATCGCCACCATCAGCAGCGCGGCAGTGGCGATCGTGCGCACCCGATAAGCCTGCCATGACATTCGCTTCGGTCCGTAACGGAACGAAGTGACCGAGCGATCTGGTGATGAACCGTAATCAACCGGACACGGTCAGTAACTGATCGGCCGCCTGTGACCGGTGAACCTTACAAGGGGATGTTATGGCAGTGGCGGATCCGAACCAGTCGCCTGTCAATCCCGGCCTCGCCCGGCCGGGATCTGGCCCATACCCGCACGTCAGCGCGGGCGAGCGGGCCGCGACAAGCTGGTCGAGTTCCTCGATCCAGCCGCGCAACCGGCAAGCCGGGGCTCTCTTCCAGCCCGTCATCACCTCGGAGCCACCTGCGGCGGCCATCGCCGAACAGCCGGTTCCGCCGAGCAACGAGCCCCCGGGAGGCAGCGAGCCCCCGGGAGGCAGCGAGCCGCGCCCTGTCCCGGCGCAGCCAACCGGGTACGTGCCGGGGACGCGACGATGGGTCCGGCGGGGGACCGGACTATTAGTCGGGACGCCGGGAGCTGTGATCGCGTTTGTGGCAAGCGCTGTGTTGGTGCTCGGGGTGGCCGGGGTCACCGTGTTCACCACCTCGTCGCCGTCCACCGAGTCACCCTCGGCCGAACCCGCTGCGGGTCGGTTACCAGTTCCCGCAACACCCGCCATCAGTGATGGGCACCTCGCCACGGAGGCACCCCTGGACGCACCGGCAGAGCCTGCTCGACCGGCAACGGCCACGGCGTACTCCTCAAAGCCCGCTGCCGTGAAGGCAGACCAGCAGCCGTCGCCAACCGTCCATCGTGCCCTGCCAGCGGCCCAGATTGCGCCGCCCGCCCCGGATCACGGGCCGGCGCTGCCACCGCCAGCACCGCCACAGCCAACAATGGGGACAACCAGCGACGCCGAATACTGGACGGTTACTACCGGCTCCCACACCGAAGATCCGGAATCGCGCAGCACTGACGTCGAGCCGTGTCGCTGCAACACCACGATGCACACCATGCCCGGTCGGGTATACCAGCCATCCAACGCTGACCGGGAGCGTGAACTCCGCGCACGGCAAGTGGAGTATCGCCAAGAATCCAGGGGCTACCAGCGAAGCAATCAAGACCGGCAGGAAGTAGGCCAGGCTCCCAACGCCGAGCATCGACCATCGCGCAGCGTCGCGCGCCCAGGCAGGTAGGTCGAGATCAAATTTTCAGCCTCGCTTTACGGGCGCAGGAGTGTCTTGATGGCCCGACGCTCGTCCATGGCGCGGTAGCCCTCGGCGACCTGGTCGAGTGGCAGTGCCAGGTCAAATACCTTGCCGGGGTTGATCTCGCGGTTGCACACCAGCTCGATGAGCTCGGGTAGAAAACGGCGCACTGGCGCGGGGCCACCGTGCAGGCCGACATGAGAGTAGAACAGCTCCTCGCCCGCGACGTTCACACCATGCGGGACGCCGACGAACCCGACGAAGCCGCCCGGCCGGGTCGAGCGCAGGGCCTGTGTCATCGACTCGCTGGTGCCGACGCACTCCAGCACGGCGTCAGCACCGACTCCGCCGGTCAGGTCCTTGATGCGGGCCACACCTTCGTCACCGCGTTCGGTGACGATGTCGGTGGCGCCGAACTCGCCGGCCAGCTTCTGCCGGGTCTGATGCCGGCTCATGGCGATGATCCGCCCGGCACCCATCCGGGCGGCAGAGAGCACACCGAGTAGACCGACCGCGCCATCACCGACGACGGCGACCGTCATCCCAGGCTGCACGTTGGCGCAGACCGCGGCGAACCAGCCGGTGCCCATCACGTCCGACAGAGTGAGCAGGCTAGGGATGAGATCGTCGTCGGGTTGGCCAGGGGTGGCGACGAGGGTGCCGTCGGCGAGCGGGACGCGCAGTAGCTCGGCCTGGGCGCCGCTGATGAGCTCGCGGTGCTGGCAGGAGGTCTGGAACCCAGCCCGGCAATGCGGGCAGGTGTTGTCGGAGGCGAAGAAAGAGCCGATGACGAACTGGCCCGGCTTGATCGACCGGACATCGCGGCCGACCTCCTCAACGATGCCGCAGTACTCGTGCCCGAACGGGGTCGGCTGGGTCACCGGGCTGATGCCGCGGTAGGACCACAGGTCCGAGCCGCACACACAGCTGGCCGGCATGCGGATGATCGCGTCGGTCGGTTCGGTGATCTTCGGATCGTCGCGCTGTTCGAGGCGGACGTCCCCGGGACCGTACAGAACTGTTCCTCTCATGCTGCTGTCCTTTCAGGAGTGGCGTGCAGGGTGGTTGCGGTCGTGCTTGCGCGCCGGCTTCCCGCTGGTGGGTGCGGCGGGGTCGGTTGAGCAGCAGAGTTGATGCGGCCGCCGCGAGCCCGACCGCGGCCGCGAGCAGCAGGCTGGTCCGCAGGCCCGCCAGGAACGTGCCCGGCTGGGCCAGCAACGCGCCGAAGACCGCGACAGCCAGCGCGCCGCCGATCTGCCGGCTCGTGTTGAACACGCCGCTGGTGGTGCCGGCTCGGTCTTCCGGGACGCTGTTGAGCAGCACCGCGGTCATCGGCGGCATCACCAGCGGGCCGGAAAGTCCTACCAGGGCCATCAATGCGGCCAGCACCCACACGGGTGAGGAGGCTGGTAGCACTGCGAGGGTCACCAGGCCCGCCGTCATCAGCACCAGCCCGCCGGTGATCAGTATGCGCGCACCGAGCTGCTCGGCGATGCGGGCACTGAACGGGGTGAGGGCCGCGCCGATCAGCATCATCGGCAAGAAGGCTAGGCCGGTGCCCAGCGACGACACGCCGCGCAACTGCTGAAGGTACAAGCTCGTCACGAACGGCAGGCCGTAGTAACCGACGATGAACGCGAAGCCGACCGCGTTGGCGACCGACACGGTACGGGATCGGAACAGGTCCAGGGGCACCATCGGGTGAGCCACCCGCGCCTCGGCTGCCAGGAACGCCGCGAGCGCCACCACCGCCACCGCGAAGGCACTCAGCACCTGCGGCGCGGCGAAGCCGCCGGCGCCGGCCTCGATCACCCCGAAGGTGAGCCCACCCATCGCTAACACCGCCGTGACCTGCCCGGCCCAGTCGAACGGCGCATTACGATGCGGCGAATGCGGCGTCCGAGCGAGCAGTAGCAGCCCAAGCGCGCCGACCGGCAGGTTGATGAAGAAGATCAGCCGCCAGGTGATCAGCGTCAGCAGGCCGCCCAGCACCGGCCCGGAGGAGGACGCGACCGCGGCGCCCATCGCCCACACCGCAACCGCTCGGGCTCGCTTGACCGGGTCCGGGTACACCTGCCCGATCAGCGCCATCGACGACGGCATCGTCACCGCGGCCGCCGCACCCTGCGCGAACCGGGCCACGATCAGCGCGCCGAGACTCGACGCCAGGCCGCAGGCGGCTGAGGCGACGACGAACACGGCCACACCGGCTGCGAATGCGCGGCGTGCGCCGACCCGGTCGGACAGTGCCCCGGCGGACAGCAGCAGCGCAGCGAACATCAGCGTGTAGCCGTCCACTATCCACTGCAGCCCCGTGATGCCACCACCCAGATCACGCTGGATCGACGGCAGGGCGACGTTCACGACCACCGCGTCGAGAGTGATCACGAAGAAACCGAGCACGGCTGCCGCCAGCGTGCGCCGGCCCGCAACGATGAACGTGGGCACTGAACGATCTCTCCTGGGTGGGACGTCGCCTGGGTATGCGGCGACACTTCTACGCAACCACCCGCCCCTGGCGGGAGGGAGTCCCTGCTGATAGGGGTACTGGCAGTACCTCCCTACCCCGCAGCCAGCCTCCGTAATCTCGGAAGCGTGCGCAGCAGGAACGGCGTCCGTGGCGAGATCCGCCAGTTCCTGACCACCCGGCGAGCCCGGATCACTCCCACGCAGGCCGGCTTGCCGAACTACGGCGGGAAGCGGCGGGTGCCGGGGCTTCGCCGGGAGGAGGTGGCGCTGCTCGCCGGTATCTCGATCGAGTACTACACCCGGCTGGAGCGCGGAGATGCTCGGGGCGTCTCGCAGGAGGTGTTGGACGGCATCGCCCGCGCCCTGCAGCTCGACGACGTCGAGCATGCGCATCTGGCCGATCTCGTGCGCACGGCGAACGCCACCCGCCCGGCGCGTCGCCGGCCGACCCAGCAGCGGGTACGTCCCAGCGTGCAGCGCGTACTCGACTCGATGATCAGCACAGCCGCGTTCGTGCGCAACGGGCGACTGGACATCCTTTCCGCGAATCAGCTCGGCTACGCCCTATACGCGACGGCCTTTCTCGACCCGGTGCGGCCGGTCAACCTCGCCCGGTTCGTCTTCCTGGACCCGCGCTCGACCGAGTTCTACCGCGACTGGGATGGCATCGCCCAGGCCGCCGTTGGCAGCCTGCGCACCGAAGCCGGACGCGACCCGTACGACCGAGCGCTGACCGACCTGGTCGGCGAGCTATCGACCCGCAGCGAGGAGTTTCGGGTGCGCTGGGCCGCGCACGATGTCAAGTACTACCGCAGCGGCACGCAGCCATTTCACCACCCGCTCGTCGGCGACCTCACCCTCGACTACGACGCTCTCGAGATCCCGGCCGACCTCGGACTCACGATCGTCGCCTACACCGCCGAAGCGGGCTCGCCGTCGCAGCAGGCGCTGGACCTGCTCGCCAGCTGGACGTCAACACCCGACCAGGCCCGCACAGATTCGGGCAAACACGACAGCTAAGCAGCACCACCAAGGAGTCATCGTGCCCATCCAGCCCAAGCAGCCGACCGCGAAGGGACCAGCCGACTGGTTCACCGGAGACGTCTATATCGACAGCATCGTGCGCGGCGAGGAGCCCTCGCACGTGCGGGTGAGCACCGTCCGGTTCACTCCCTCCGCCCGCACCGCCTGGCACTCCCACGCCGTCGCGCAGACCCTCTACGTCACCGAAGGCAAGGGCCTCGTCCAGTCCCGCGGCGGCGTCATCGAGGAGATCCGCCCTGGTGACGTCGTCTACACACCGGCCGACGAGTGGCACTGGCACGGCGCCGCCCCCGACCACTTCATGACCCATCTGTCCATCACCGAAGCCGTCCCCGGCGACGAGCGACCCGAGGCGGAGTGGGGCGAGCACGTCACCGACGAGGAGTACACCGCCGCCCGCTAGTAGACCCCGAGGTTCACGTGTCCGCGCCGGACGAGCCGCCGTCGCGACAGAGCACCGCCGAACGCACGATTACCAGCATTCGCCTCGCAGCTAGCTCGGTAGAGGTTCCGCAGCCGCGGCACTGTCGAGAAGGGGTCGCAGTTCACGGGCAACGGTCCGTAGGGCGCGCACGTCGTGTTCGGCTTTCGCGATCAGTATTGCGCCCTCCAACGAGCTGATCATGAGGGTGGCCAGCGAGACGGCCCGGCCAGCGGGAACGCCCATCTCGATCAGGGCTTGGGTGACTGGCTTGCGCCACGCGGCGAACGCGGCGGCGGTGACAGCACGGGTGGATTCGACGGTGTCTGCGCAGTCGATGGTTGCGGCGGCCACCGGGCAACCCGGGCCGAAGTCCTCCGCCTGGAGTTCCTCGACCCACTGCCCGACCATCGCCGCGAACAGCTTGCTCGGTGTCGGCGCAGACATGCGCGCGAGGAAGCGGTCGACCCGGGACGCGGCGTAGCATCCGGCCCACTCGACGGCTTCGTTCACCAGCTGCTCTTTTCCGCCGGGGAAGTAGTGCTGGACCGATCCGCGTGGTGCACGGGCGTGGGCGACGATGTCGCGTACACCGGTTGCCGACACTCCGTGGCGCCGGATGAGTTGCGCGGCGCTGAACACCATGCGCTCCCGCGGTCCGCGATCCGGTTTTGTCATGTCCGGCTTCCCCGTATGTGAAGGTGCCCTACGCGCTAGGTCAATCGGAACACAGCGCTCACCCCGTCCGGGGTGCAGGTTGACGTCTCCATCGGGAGATGGCGGGCCAGGACCCGCAGCATCCCGGCGCGTTGGGGAAGGGTGACGGCGAGTATCCGCTGCACTCCCCGATTCCGGGCGCGCGTGAGGAGACATTCGACCATGGCGGCACCGAGTCCGTGTTGCTGCCAGCGGTCAGCGACGAGAACCCCGAGCTCGGGAATCTCCGGACCTGCAGCCGACCCGGCGGCCAGGCTGGCAAGCCCGGCAAGCTGCCCGCGCTCGACATCGCGCGCGACCACGGCATCGTGCACCTCGGGTCGGCCAGCCAGCGCGGAATCGAGATACCGCTCGGGAAACCCACGCAACGGCGCGAAAAAGCGCCATCGGATCGTGCTCTGCGAGCAGGTGGCGAGCAGCGCATGCAACCCGTCTCGGTCCGCCGGGCACGCCTGGTCGATCTGCCAGCGCCCCACATGGCGCAACCGTCGCCGTCCCATCGGGCCGGCCGGACTTCCTATGACAGTTGTCATGATCTCAGTATCATGACAACTGTCATAACAGGCAAGGCTCCAACGAGAATCCGCCACGTTGGTCACGAGAGGTTGAACAAGCGGATGGATATCGAGCTAGGTTTCATCGGTCTCGGCGTCATGGGTCAGCCCATGGCGCTCAATCTCGCCCGTGCGGGAACCGATCTCGTCGTCTGGAACCGCACCCAGGCCAGGTGTGAGCCGCTGCGTGCGGCAGGCGCACGGCTGGCCTCAAGTCCGGAGCAGCTGTTCGCCCGCACCAGCGGGGTGATCATGATGATGGCCGACGAGCACTCAGTCGACGCGGTTCTGAGTCGAGGCACCGCCCAGTTCCACCACAACGTCGCCGAGCACACCGTCATCCACATGGGCACCACGTCACCGGAGTACTCACGGCAGCTTGAAGCCGACATTCGCGCCTGCGGCGGCAGCTATGTCGAAGCTCCGCTGTCCGGATCACGGGAATCCGCCGAGGCCGGCCAGCTGGTGGCGATGCTCGCGGGTGAGCCTGCCGCCGTCAACAGCGTCCACCCGTTGCTGCGACCGATGTGCCACATGTTCGTCCGGTGCGGACCGGTGCCCACCGCGTTGCGCATGAAGCTTGCGGTCAACCTTTACCTGATCACTATGGTCACCGGGCTGGTCGAGGCGATCCACTTCGCCGAGCGGCATGCACTCGACCTCGACCAGCTCGTGGCTGTGCTCGACGCCGGCCCCATGGCTAGCAGCGTGTCCCGGGCGAAATCCCACAAGCTCCTCGCCCGCGATTTCGAAGTTCACGCCGCGGTCGCCGACGTGTTCAAAAACACCGACCTCGTCGCCCGAGCAACCCGCGAAGCTCGCCTGGCGTCACCGCTGCTGGACGTCTGTCACGCCCTGTTCGGCGAGGCAGTCGCCCAGGGCCACGGCAGGTCAGACATGACCGCCGTGCTACATGCCCTCGAAACCCGGACAGATGCATGACCGGCAGATGTTCGTCGACGAACCTATGTCAAAGCCGGCTACTGGCTCGGGTGGGGCGTTGTCGGGAACGGCACGAACGAGAACTGCGGCAGGGTTGTCGACGGATCTTCGGGAGCCGGAGCCACGGTAGGGACGATCACCCCGGCGGCGTCCATTGCGTCGAGCTGCGCAAGCAAGCCGGCCAGCAACACGGTCCCGTTGACCGGTTCCTCGGAGGTCTGCAGCAGCGTCCGGTGCAGCGCCACCAGGTCCCATATCTCGCCCCGGCCGCTACCTACCGGAGCTGGCAGGATCGCATCGAGCAGCCAGTGAGCGTGCTTCCCGGCTAGCGGCGGGGTGCGGTGGGCGTCAATTCCCACGATGTGGTCGGCACGAATCAAGCCGTCGCTGAGCGTCCTGACCCAGACGTTGGTCAACCCCACGGTTTCTATCCCTCCTGCGTGCGCCCCTGAACTGAACTGGGCACCGCTGCCTTGAATGTTCGGCCTGACCGCCGCGCGGACCGGTTCCGAGACGGCAGTTCTGTGCTCGGAGCGGACCGGGTGGGTAAATGATGCGTGTGCCGCTGGAGGACCTCGCAGCGAGGGTCTGGTCATTGTCGACCCCGCGGAGGTCATCCACTACACCGGTGGCGTCGAGGGGCGCGGTGACACCGCGCCTGGCGGCCAGGCGATTAAATCGAAGCCGCTATTCCTGATGCCGCCGTGAACTCGACACCACCGACATTTCTTGAATCTTTTCCAGTGCGCTAAGAGACACAGTTGCCGCGGTCATCGACGATTGGTTGCGCCATCTGGCTACCTGCTCACCTGCTGCCCGGCCGGCTGTTCATCGGGCAGGCAACCCGAGAGGTGGCCATCCCTCACGGTTTGCGCCCAACCCCACCGAACATGGCGACTTCGGCAGGCTCGCCCCAGCGGGTGCTCTCAGGACGCCATCGCGAGCACGACACGACGCCGGGCTCCAGCAACTCCAACCCGTCGAAGAACCGGAGCAGCTGCTCGGGAGTGCGTTGGGTGAGCTTGGGTGTGCCGTGCTCGTTCCAGAACGCGACGGCCGCGTCCACATCTGGCATCGTCGGGCTGGTGATGGTGTGCGACAGCACCAGGTAGCTGCCGGAGGGGACGGCGTCCACATAGCGGCGCACGATGCCGTAGGGGTCCTCATCGTCGCTGATGAAGATCACTACTCCCAGCATGGTGAGGGCGATGGGTTGGCTGAAGTCCAGCGTCTGGGCGGCTTGCGCCAGGATCGCATCAGGATCACGCATGTCAGCGTCGAGGTAGTCGGTGACACCCTCGGGGGTGCTGGTCAGCAGGGCGCGGGCGTGCACCAGCACGAGGGGGTCGTTGTCGACGTAGACGATCCGGGATTCCGGCGCAACCCGCTGGGCGACTTCATGGGTGTTGTCGGCGGTGGGCAGACCAGTACCGATGTCCAAAAACTGACGGATCCCGGCCTCACCGGCCAGGTACCGCACGGCGCGACCCAAAAAGACCCGGTCGGCGCGGGCGTAGTCGCCGATATCGGGATGCAGCTGGCGGATCTGGTCACCGACCGTCCGATCGACGGGATAGTTGTTCTTGCCTCCCAGCCAGTAATCCCAGATCCGAGCCGTGTGCGCCCTGGTGGTGTCAATCATCGATTGCCCATGGGTGGTGCGCGCAGAGTCTGCCATTGGGACGCTCCTGTGAGTGCACGGTCAAGTCTCGTGATCGGCCTGCGAACTAACGATTACCCGAACCCGAAAGTTTGCCTGCCCAGCGTAGACGGTTCGTGCTGATGCCGGAGGTTAGTGACGCGGCCAGCGTGGACGATCCGCCGCCGAGCGAGCAGCGAGCAGTGGCAATGTATTAGGCATCGTCACGGTGGTAACCCGAGCCGTCGCGTGGCGTAGTGGACAATCACCAGGATCATCGTCTGCCATCACCGGCCCGAGTGCTGGACTGGAATCATTTTGCGAGAATTTCCCGCTCATCTGCTATCTGCAGGCAGAGGATCCTCGCCCACCTGTCGATAACAGCCGCGAATGCAGCAGCAGATGGCCGGCACCGCCCGAAGAAATACGCCGTAGCCTTCGGGTGATCGTGCGAAAAACAGCTTGACGAAATCTGCAGTAGTCACCCCATCAGCAGTGCGGCTGAGCAACGAGGTAAAACGGCACAGCGCTGGCGCCGGTATCGGGCACTGCTTCGCGGCCGTGGCAGCCTCTTGTCACCATGCGCTAGTTGCTACGCGCATCCTTCATATCCGCACGAATCCGGAGCTGACCAGCCACTAGCCACGACCGGTGGTCGAGGCGGTTGTTATCGGCGGCTAAGATGCGCTGGCGATGCTGAAAGTGAGCAGCCGCCGACGAACTGGGCGACAGAGGGCGGGTCGTGAAGGTGGGCGGCAGGGGTCAGCTGTGTCGGGCAGAATCAGGGGATGAGTACCGCGGCAGCCACCCCCGCCGCCACTGTGGAGGAGGCCGGGACGCGCGGCGCAGCGCGGCGCAGTATCCACGGCAGCGCCGGCACGGTTGCCGCTCTGATGGCAGCCGAGCGCCGGGAGGCCGCGCCCGGCGTTGGGCGCCTGGAGGCGTCGCTGCGCCCGAAGTACCACCTGCCGCCCCAGGTAAGTCACGCACGCAGGCGCAAGGTCATCACGGTAACTGAAACACCGGATGCGGCGATCAAGGTGATCGCAACACCTGCCGAAGAATCCGGTGCGGGTGAGGTGCTGGTCTGGCAGAGAGGGGGTATGCGGCGACGTGATGACGGCGTGGATGGTGCACCCGGCGCCAGAGCAGATCTGCCTGGGTAGTTCTCCGGCCATCACCGACCTGGACGTTCCCTACACCGGCAAGGCCAACGCTGCCAGACCGAACGTCATGGCCTCGAACACGCCAGCGTGTGCGCTAGCAGTGACCGGCTTGACGGCGGTCGCTGGCGACGTCGGAGGTGGCGCGTGACGCTGCTGGAACCCGGCCCGCTACCTCCCGCTGAGGCGCCGCTAGACATCGCGGCCGGTCGAGGCCCGTCCTGGCTGGATGAGTGGCTGTCGAAACACGGGACTGAGCTGGTCGCCTGGCGCAGGCAGGTACACGCCCATCCCGAGCTCGCCTACGCCGAGCACGCCACCACCGCGCTGATCACCGAGTGCCTACACAGCGCTGGCCTGCGACCCATCCCGCTGCCCGGCGGTACTGGGCTGATCTGTGACATCGGGGCGGGTTCACGGTGCGTCGCGCTGCGCGCCGATATCGACGCGCTCCCCCTGGTGGAGTCCACTGGGCTGCCGTTCGCTTCCACCGTGCACGGCGTGATGCACGCCTGCGGGCACGACGCGCACACTGCGATCCTGATCGGTGCTGCGCTGGCGTTGGCCTCGGCTCCGGCGCTGCCCGGCCGGATCCGGGTGATATTCCAACCGGCCGAGGAAGTACTGCCAGGAGGGGCGCTGGATGTGCTCGCCGCCGGAGGCCTGTCTGATGTGGAGCACATCTTCGCGCTGCATTGCGCGCCCCGGGTACCCGTTGGTCAGGTCGGCACCCGGATTGGGCCGATCACCTCGGCGTCCGACCTGCTGGAGCTGCGGCTGTCTTCGCCCGGCGGGCACACCTCGCGCCCGCATCTGACCGCCGACCTGGTGCACGCGCTCGGCGCCGTGATCACCGGCTTGCCCTCGTTGCTGTCCCGGCGCGTCGACCCACGCTCGGGAACAGTCCTGGTGTGGGGAGCGGTGCAGGCCGGCCAGGCTGCCAACACCGTGCCCCAGGAGGGTTTGGTGCGGGGCACCCTCCGCACCGGAGACCGGGCGATCTGGGCCGATCTGGAACCGCTGGTCCGCGAGCTGGTCACCGCCTTGCTCGCGCCGACCGGCGTGGGTTTCGAGCTGCGCCATGTCCGTGGTGTACCGCCGGTGGTCAACGAACCAGTCAGCACCGGGCTGCTGCGCGCGGGTATCGCCGCAGCGCTGGGCAAGGACGCTGTGGTGGGTACTGAGCAGTCCGCTGGCGGGGAGGACTTCGCCTGGTATCTCGAGCACGTTCCTGGATCAATGTGCCGCCTCGGCGTCTGGTCGGGCGAGCACCACCAGCACGACATCCATCAACCCACCTTCGACCTCGACGAACGCGCACTCCCGCTCGGCGTGCGGGTCATGGTGCACACTGCCCTGGCTGCCCTGACCTGACTCCGCGTACCGCCTGCCGTGCCGGCTCCCAATTGTCATCTGCACGTGGGCTTCTTATCCCATGTGACTGATACATGTTTAGGCATGGATATAGAACCGGCCTGCCATTCTAAATCATCGTAGGGTTGGGCTAAACGCAAACCTGGCAGTGTTGTGAAAAGGCACTTGAGGGACACTTGCAGCCACTGGCGAGACAATGCCGCACCGAGGCAAAAATGGGGGCCTGCACCAAAGACGGTGTTGCATCGATACTTGGCCCGGCCCACACTGAATACATTCGGGGTCGGGAATGACTTTGGGTCGGTAGCTGCCGCATGCAGTGATGGTAACAATACTTGGCCGGCGGCGATTCTTTTGCAGCCCAGCGCGATGTCTTCTGTTGCTACCCGCGGCAGGAAGAAATTAAAATGGGCCTTGTAGCGCATCAGTTCCTCGGTCACCCGTTCCCATAATTCCGGCGCTCGCTTGCACGCTTCCACGGCGTCGGGATGTTGGAAAAGTTCCACTGCGCAGACGCTTAAGATCCCGTATGGGGTATAGAATCCGGCAAGTATGGTTCCCAATGCCGCCACTATCTCATCGTCACTGAAGTGAGCACCCTTCAATTCGGCGCAGACTTTGGAAAGCAGCCCGTTGTCAGGATTGGCAGCTTTGTCGCTGATAAGCGCGCCGCCGTAGTGGTACAGTTCACGCCAAGCCTCGCTGATCCGGGCTTCGTCCTCGGGGTCTTCCACACGGACTAAAACCCTATTGGAAAAGTCGTACAATCTGCGGCTTTCTTCCAAGGTAATACCCGCAGACAAGGCGACAGCCTGCACAACGAGCGGTTCGAAATATTGCGCATTGAGATCGGACGGCTGGCGACCATCGCGCAGCCGGTCTAGCAAGCTGCATGCAACCACTTCAACGGCGGCCCGCCATGGTGCAATACGCCGTTCCGAGAAGAGCGGCGTAATCCGACGGCGGATGTCTTTTATGCGTGGGACGTCCAGGCGCAACATTCCGTTGGGTGATTGGTATCCGGTGCCTGTAACCGTATCTTCTTTAGGGTTCAGTCTGGCCAAACTGAATCTCGGGTCCGTCATTACAAGGCGTACCATTTGTGCATCTCTTACCACCAGTACGTTCTTCTTCGAGGCGGGTAGTGTTATTGGGAACAAACCGTCGGGACTGAAGTCGAAATAAGGCTGAGGCTTTCCGTTCGCTAGCGGTTGAAATGACAATTCTTCCGGTGCATGTGCGCGCGTCATATCAGATGTCCATGGCGTCGAATGATGCGACTCTGTCGATAGCGTGGTTGCTTGCGGTGCGTTACTAGAGGCACTTGGCTCGCCGGCACAGCTTCGACCGGGCGCTTACCGGCTGACACGAGCCGGCAGGCAGACCAAGCGCATGAACGATGTCAACCTGACGACACGGCAGATGGTGCTTTTTCGCCCGCTCGCGAACTGCCTTCCCTAACGTCGTCGAACGATCGGCTCTTCCTACTGACCCTGAAAATTGGGGCCGTGGCTACCCCTAAACACCAAGAAAACTCTTGGCGCTGATGCTTTAGGGTCGCTTATGGATCTTCTCGTTCTCAAGAACGGAGAGCGTCGCTCGCCCCACTGTTTCAGGTTTTCTTCGCATCATTTATGATAGCGGTACAGCTGCGCACATGATCGACGGCGCAAGCCGGCACAAACGGCGTGCGAATGCTTCCAATCGCTTCTTGAACCAAGTCGGGTACTCGCGGCCACAGGGCAGCACCTGGGATACGGATCGTGGTGCTCGACGTGGGCGTACTCGACATGGGACCTCCTAACGCCAGGAATCACTGCATGCAAAATTAGGCCAGCCCGAACGTATTTTGTCAATCTAAGTTGGTCGTAGAATGGGCCGTGAGCGGCGCATGCGCCCGACCCGTTGCGTCGACTGCCCGTGGTCGTAGCCACCACGGCGGTCGGCTGGCAGCACGCCTGATCTGGCGCGCCCGGGGGTGCGATGCAGCCTGCAGTCACACACGAGGTCGAGGACCGGCGGCTGATTCTTGATTGATTCCAGAAACTGCGGCAGGCTGGGGAGCGTGCCGACGACTTCGGACTTCGAGCGCATGTTGCGCGCGGTTGCCCTGCGTGTGACCCGCCCTCGGGTAGCGGTGCTGTCCGCGGTGCACGACCATCCGCATGCCGACACGGACTCGCTCATCGCTATCGTGCGTGAAGATCTTGGTGATGTGTCCCACCAGGCCGTCTACGACGTCCTGCGCGCGCTGACTTCCGCGGGTCTGGTGCGGCGCATCCAGCCGACGGGCTCGGTGGCGCGCTACGAGGCTCGGGTCGGGGATAACCACCACCACGTCGTCTGTCGGTCATGCGGTGCCATCGCCGCTGTCGACTGCGCGGTCGGCTACACGCCCTGCCTGACGGCCGCCGACGACTCGGGCTTCGCGATCGACGAGGCCGAGGTCATCTTCTGGGGCCGATGTCCGGAGTGCGTCGCGGC
>DASQVU010000137.1:0-3011 GCA_035640615.1 Pseudonocardiaceae bacterium | reverse complement strand
ATGGTGGCACTGTCTGACTCTCACCGCTGTTCCGACAGGCATGATCCACCCAGTGCCGTTTGCCGATCGGCTGGCGAATCCTGTTGATCTTTACTGATACTCCGCTAGACCGCGTCGCTCAGTCGGCGTTTCAGCCCATTGAGCTTCGGCACCTCCGCAGCGTTGGTGTCTGTCTACAGTGCCCAGATCCCCGTGACGGCAGTGTTGCCGCGGCGGCCCCAGCGGCGCGAGCTGGTAGGTGCCTTGATCGTGCGCAAGAACAAGTAGCCGGCGATGTGATCGGGAGATCGCCCGGGTCGGACCATGGGCCCGCGAACGACGTTGGAAGGTAGTCGCGGCGATTTGGTCGAGATCAGTCGGCTTCGGCGGCCTGCAGCTGGCAACGACCCCGACGGCGTTCGCGGGATCTGGACACTTCGCCGAAGCCGTGGGGATGCTCGCGTTCGGCCACCCCGAGCGGGTATCAAGGAGTGGCATCGGAAAGGACACCACGATGAGCAGGCCCGGCCGCAATCCCCACCGGGCACGGGCGCGTTTGTTCCTATTACTGGTGCTGCTGGTGGGACTGCTGGGGGTGGCGTTCGGAGGGGCGGTCCTGGCCATTCCTTTTGGTGGTGTGGTCGTTGTGGTCGGCTGGTGTGCCTGGCTGTGTACGGCTGTGCATGTCCTGCAGCGATCGGGCCATCGCCGCCGGGGCGAGCCGTACCCAGACAGGCTCGTGCGGGACCCGCAGCGACGCAGCGTGGACTGGCGCGCCACCCGGGCCCGGTTTGCCCAACTGCGCACCGAGTACGCCCATTTCGAGTGCGACCCGCTGGCGGTCTTGCGATTGCCGGCGCTGACCGACGTCACGGTGGCGTCGACCGGCCGGTTCGTCGACGCCTTTGCCGAAGCCCAGGCGCTAGACACCGACACCGAGCCACCGGGGGCGCACTGCGCTCGCTTTGCCAGCGCGGTCGATCACGCTTGGCGCTGTTGGCGCGCTGCCCGCGACGCGGCCGAACGCATCCGGTTATCCGCCATCCCCGCCGACGAGCGCATCATTGTGCGACGCGCGATCAAGCTGCTCACCATGGCCCGAGACTCCAACCACGACGCCGAGCGTGCCGCGGCGTACGCCAAAGCTCGCATGGAACTGGCCAAACTCGAGCGCAGCGGAACCCTTGCACTGCCGCCCGCTGCGGCTGCTGCCATCCGCGGCCAGTTACCCTCGGCTCACACTCAGGGCTCACCCCAGGGGCACTGATGCACGCAAAGCACGTTCTCTGACATGCCCCGCAGCGTGAACGAACAGGGCCAGCTCATCGAAGACCACCAGGATGACCGACTGCCCGCACTCGGGAGTGAACTTTCGACCGTCGCGGCGACTACTCGGGCAGCGTCAGACACCGAACGGCTAGCGGACATTATTTGCCGTCGGTCAGGACTCTGCGCCTCAAGTTGATCAGCTTGTCCGAAAAATGATCCCCTATCGGACGTTCTCGCTGGTCACTCAGTCCGGATTAGGGCGCCAAGGGCGCCGTCACCGGTCCGGAGCTTGTGGAAACCGAGCTTCGCGCACAACGCTGGTGGCACGAAGGCGAGGTTGTCGGGACTCATCACGGGGACCCGCCCGCGCGTCTCGATGAGCTTGACCGACTCCTTCAACAGATACCGGGCGATTCCGTAGGCGTGCCTGACCGGCTTTACGAATAGCCGTCCGATCACCAGAAGATCGCCGGGCCGCCCGTTGATCTGTGCGACGACGTCGCGGACCCACGGGGAATCGGGCGGGTGGTACATCTGGAAGTGGTCGACCTCATTTCGGGTCGGGGCGACGTGCACCGGCGCTTGGTCGAACACCCACGAGCGCTCTGCGTCGACCTCCTGCAGCCAGTCCCGTGGGCGCCGCCCTGCAAGGACGGCAACGTGATCGTTCAGTTCACCGAGGACCTCGCACAGGCGGTCGAGATCCTCCGCCCTCCGATCACGGATCATCGTGAGCCGAGGCTAGCGCAACAGTTGGCCGACGGAGAGCACGAAACCGATCCCTTTGCCAGACATCCGGCGCTCAGCCTCGCTAAGCGTCCGGCCGCGACCATCGACCCGCGGTCAGCTCTTGTTCAGCTCCTCGGCGAGCATCACGATGATGCCGCTGGGGCCGCGGATATAGGTGAGTTTGTAGACGTCCCCGTAGGTTGCTACGCCGCGCAACGGGTGGCAGCCGTGCCTCGCGGCGACCTCGAGGGCCTCGTCGATGTCGTCGACCGAGAAGGCGACGCGGTGCATGCCGATCTCGTTGGGCCGGGTGGGCTTCGTCTCGATCGCCTCGGGGTGGATGTACTCGAACAGCTCAAGGCGACCATTGCCGTCTGGCGTCTGGAGCATGGCGATGTTGGCGTGGTTGCCGTCGAGGCCGACGGCAATGTCGGTCCACTGGCCACTAACCGTGGCACGGCCCAGGACGGTCAAACCGAGATCGGTGAAGAAGGCGATCGTCGCTTCGAGGTCGCGCACGGCGATGCCGATGTTCTCGAGTTTGATGGGCATGCGTTGCACGCTATCGAGTCAGGGCGATCCACGGACCTGCTCGACGCGGCACGCAAGTTCAACCTCAGCGACGACAACACCCTGGTCCTCCAGCAGGACTACCTCCAAGCAGCCATCCGACCCTGAGCTGCTTCCCGCACCTCCCGGCTGCCGGCCCCCCGGGATGGCCCCACACCGCAGCGCGAGACGTCTCCGATGGGGAACGGACAGCGGACGTTATTCGCCGCCGTTCAGGACTCCATACGGCACTGTTGCATTGACCGATCACCCCACTCGATCTCGCCTCATCTGCCCCGCCAGATGCCTTGCAGCAGGGCTGTGATGCCCGGTTTGTCATGGTTCTCCACAGCATTGTGGAGCCTGCTTTGCTGGTTTGAACGGTGACGATGGCGGCCTTTGGCTTAATGCAACAGTGCCACCCACATCGATGCCCACCGGGTGCAACGATATGGCGCTCGAGCCGATTCTTACCAGCTTCCCCA
>DASQVU010000136.1:0-2130 GCA_035640615.1 Pseudonocardiaceae bacterium | reverse complement strand
AGCAGGAGCGCGCGGACCGAATGCGCATCCCAGGACCGAGCCTTCATCGAGGTGGCTAACCCGGTCTTGTTCAGCTGCCGCGCCACCGACCGCAGCGAGGCACCGGCGAGGAGCGACTCAACCGCGTCGCGTACGGGCTGGGCCTCGGGTTCCCGCACCGTGATCCCGTCATCCTCATAACCGAACGGTCGCGGACCGCCCGAATGATTACCGGCCTGGGCACGCTGCAGCGCCGCAGCCGCCACCCGCTCCCCACGGTGCTCGCTTTCGTACCGGGCCAGCGTGCCCAGCGTGCGGGCCAGCATCCGCCCGGACGGAGTCGCCAGGTCCAGCGTCCCGGCCTTCACGCAATGGGTGGGAACCTCCCGGCCCTCGTTGCACGCACTGATGTACTCCTCCAGCTCGATCGGGGAGCGGTGCAACCGGTCGGTGTGCCAGGCCAGCACAGCATCAATGCGCCCGACCCGGATCGCCTCCAGCATCGCCTGATAACGCGGCCGTCGCTTCCCCGAGTAGGCACTCAGGTCGTTGTCGCAGAAAACCTCCACGACAGTCCAGCCCAACCGGGCGGCCAGCTCACGGCAGTCCTGCTCTTGGCGTTCCACGCCGAGCCCGGCGCCGGTCTTGTCGTGCGAGATCCGGCAGTAAATCGCAGCTCGATACGGAGATGCTGTTTCCGTCATACGGAGAGTGTGTCATAGACCAACTATCGTCTGGACCAGCCGATCAGGCCACACCTACCCGGTGCCCGTCCGGCCGATCCTGGAAGCTCTGCCCGGCCCCAACCCGAGACCCAACTACCACCCCCACTGCCCGATCCGTGCGGCGACCCGCCGCCGTTCTAAGCCAGCTGATCTGGCGGTGCCTGGCTCAGCGCCTCGCCAGCGGATCAGCCAGTAGTCTGGATGCCATAGCTGGCGGAGGGGCTCGCCACCAACCGCGGTTGACAACGCCAACGGTCCCTGCTCACTGATGCGCGGGCGCGGACCGGAGGTGGCTGATGGAACCCCGGGTCGCTTCATCGACATCGCGCTGGTCGGGTTGAGGCTGCCGTGGGCTGGGCAATTTTTGTTGCGGGGTGCGTATTCGCGGGCCTGGCCGGCATATGCGCCTACCTGGTGACGTTGGACGAGATGCTGCACCACTTCCCATCCCGGTGGCGTGCCCATGCCGAGGCGTTGCACCGAGCCGCGGTGATCGCGGGGTTGTTCGTGGTGTGCAGCGGGGTGCTGGCGTTGGTGCTGCCTCGTTTCGTCACCCACTGAATTCGTTATCAGATGATCAAGGAGACCCCGTGAAGTGGATCTACCAGATGAATCGGGTGCGGGTGTCTCGCGGCGACAAGCTGATCCTCGACGACGTCACGCTGACTTTCCTATCCGGCGCGAAGATCGGCGTGGTGGGCCCCAACGGCGCCGGTAAGTCCACGGTGCTGAAGATCATGGCGGGTCTCGAGCAGCCGTCTAACGGCGAGGCCACCCTGGCGCCCGGTGTCAGCGTCGGCATCCTGCTGCAGGAACCACCGCTGGACGAGACCAAGACCGTGCTCGGCAACGTGGAGCAAGCCGTCGCGCACACCAAGGCGATGCTGGATCGCTACACCGCGCTGACCCAGCAGCTGGCCGAGGACTACTCCGACGCGTTGCTCGAAGAGATGGGCCAGCTGCAGGAGGAGCTGGACGCCAGTGGCGCATGGGACCTCGACTCCCGGTTGGAGCAGGCGATGGATGCGCTGCGCTGCCCGCCGGGTGACGCCCAGGTGAACTCGCTATCCGGCGGGGAACGGCGCCGGGTGGCGCTGTGCGCGCTGCTGCTGCAGCAACCGGACCTACTCCTCCTCGATGAACCCACCAACCACCTGGATGCCGAAAGCGTCCAGTGGCTGGAGCAGCACCTGGAGAAATATCCCGGCACGGTAGTCGCAGTCACCCACGACCGGTACTTCCTCGACAACGTGGCCGGATGGGTCCTGGAACTGGACCGCGGCCACGCCTACCCGTACGAGGGCAACTACTCCACCTACTTGGAGAAGAAGGCCGAGCGCCTCAACGTCCAGGGCAAGAAGGACGCGAAGCTGCAGCGCCGGTTGCAGGAGGAGTTGGAGTGGGTGCGGCAGAACGCCCGCGGCCG
>DASQVU010000135.1:0-3313 GCA_035640615.1 Pseudonocardiaceae bacterium | reverse complement strand
TGCCCCCATCGGCGCGTACCTAGTGTGTCGTAACCAAATGTATGATCCTGATCATTGAGTGACGACAGCGAGCCACATAGTGGATCAGCCCTCGAGTCTGGTCGCCGTTGGGGTCGAAGAGGGTGATCTCGACCTAGCGCGGGTGGTGGGGGGTGCGCGATCGCACCGGGGTGGAGAGCCGCGAGCACGGTCGCAAGCGCAGCCCCATCCGCTGCGGCGACCGGCAGCGCGAGCAGCACCCGCCAGCAGCACCAGCGTCAGGACCAACCCCACCGTGTACGCCCACCGAGGCAGTGTCGTCCCGTCGCGCAGGCGGCGCGCCAAGTCGGGATCTTCCGCGCACAGGTGGTTTTCGATGTCGGCCAAGGTTCGACGTTCTCGTTCGCTAAGCACGCCTTTCTCCGCTCACGATCACTGGTGCCTGCAGCGTCACCGCGCTTGCCTACCCCAGCGCGCACGGCGCAGGCACGGGTATCCGCGTGGCGCTGCGCGCTGTCGCCCGGGACGGCGACCCGTCTGCGCCTCGCCGTGTCCACCGGGCGATCTAGGTGAGAACCGCCTGGACCTCGGCGGGCAGCATCGCCAAGACGTTCTCGAGTTGACCTTCGGTCAGACGTTCCCGCAGCAGGGTGGCGATAGCGGTGGCGGTATAGGAGGCATGGGTGGGGCCGGCCAACCCAGCGTCCTGGGCCAGACGCTGCAAAAACTCCTCCCGGGTGCGCCACCGCTGGGGGGTCTTGGCGGGTACCCATCCCTCGTAAAACACTCCGCGCAGCAACAGCGGAAGCTGGGCGGCGAAGTCCGCGGCCTCATCGACGGTGACCCGGTCACGCAGTAGATGCAAAAACGCCCGCAGTGATCGGTAGGCCTCGGCCCGGTCGGTGATACCCAGCTTGTCGCACAACGCGGCCAACCACTCGTAGGTCTTGTGTACCGTCCGCTCGATGCCCTCAACGGTGTCTTCTGCCATCGATGCGCTCCTTCCTGGATTTCCCCGTGCGGATCCCCGTGGCGGGTTGCGTGTGTGGCCCGCGAGGTCGTGACCACCGCGCTAGGAGCTTCGACTGTTCAGTTTCCAAACGCCGGGGAGTACGGCCCTGGGCAAAAGCAAGTTTATGCGCGACCGCCGGCTTGTGCAGATAGCCGCAGCTGAGGCTCGATGGACAGTTCCCTAGCCAGTTCAGTTAGCGCTCGGTCAGATCAAACGAATCCGCACAGGTGGGCGGTGTGTGAGGGCTGGCAGGTGGGTGGACTTACCACAAGCCGCCAGACCCGACCAGATACACCCCTGCCGAGCGTCTGCTAGATCAGAGCTCCCCTAGGGTGGATGCGCTCGCAGCATGCTGGTCGCGAGGCTCGCGAGCAGACTATTTCTGTTGAGTTCACATGATCATCGGGTGGCCCCGGCAGCGCCCCTGCTACGTCGGAGTCATCACCATCGCTGCGTCTACCCCTCCTAATGTCATGGATCTGGCGGTCAATCCGTCGATGGAGGTGCCAGCAGTGGGGTTGGCCGGCGCGGCTACCCTGCCGGTGACCCGCCGCTGGCGAGTCGGCGTTGAGCTCGGTCTGGGATTGCTGCCGTTGCTGAACGGCAGAGGGAGCAACCTCGACGGTGGTGATCACGTCTAGGAAGCATCAAAGGCGTTTGGCCACAGCACGATGAGGCGGGTGAGTGACATGGGCTGCTACTGCCCTTACTGCGACACCCAGTGTTTTGTCGATCGCATCTTGCCTGACGGTCGCTGGGTGCGTCTGCACACCTGCTATGTCGGGATGGACGCCGACCTGAGCGAGTTCGGCGACAACTACCTCACCGCGAGCAACCCGCACAGACCGCGAGCAGCCTGACCTAGATGGTTCGGCTGCCAGCGCCAACCGCTTAGCGTGCTGGTAGCCGGCGGCAACTGATCCAAACACCCTCGAAACCGTTGCCGAGCCACCGGGTGGTCGGGCAGCCTGCGGGCGGCCCGGGTTGGTCACCGTGGTGACGATTGGGGCGTTTGTGTCTCGGGACCAGGTCGCGGGTTGCTGGTCCGCTGCGCTGAGGCTCGCCACGCCCATCGTCGGCCGCTCGTCGGCGGGCCGGTTAGCAGGGTCATCTCGTGTCGCGGGTGAGCCGTTCCTGGAGTAAGGCGAGGGTCTGGCGGAGCAGCCGGGAGATGTGCATTTGTGACACGCCGATCTGCTCGGCGATCTGCGTCTGGGTGAGTTGATGGAAAAATCGCAGCCGGAGGATGGTGCGTTCCCGCGGCGGCAGCTGCGCCAATAACGGGCGCAGTGCCTCGCGATCCTCGACCAGGTCCATCCGGTCATCGCCGTTGCCGAGGCAGTCGTTGACGGCGGCGGTGGTGGCGGGGCGGCTGAGCATCTCGTCCAACGAGGAGCTTCGGTAGGCCTCGGCGGCGTGCAGGGCTTCGAGCACTCTGGACGTGGGGACGCCCAGCCGGTCGGCGATCTCACTGGGCCGGGGAGAGCGGCCTAGCTGTTGGGACAGCTCCGCGAGCGCGCCGCGGATGGTCAGGTTGAGGTCCTTAAGCCGGCGCGGCACCCGGGTGGACCACCCGTGGTCGCGAAAGTACCGGCGTAGCTCGCCGGTGATCGTCGGGACCGCGAAGGCCAGGAAATGCGAGCCACGCGCGGGGTCGAAGCGGTCCACCGCGTTGACCAGTCCCACGGTGGCCACCTGGATCAGGTCCTCCACCGGTTCACCCCGGCCGGCAAACCGGCGGGCGATATGTTCGGCCACCGGCAGATAACCCCGGATCAGTGCCTCCCGCAGCCGCGGCCGCTGCGGGTCATCCGAGGCCAGCTCGGCAAAGCGCCGCTGCGGCGCCACCAAATGCGCATACTCATCGTGTTGCTCATCCTGGTCGGCCCCGACCGATGACCCGGGGACCGTCACCACCCTGCCGCTGTCGCGATCGCCGCCGCGCGGCTGCGGCACACCCGGGTGCGTCGCGCCACCAGGGCTGGCGGAGGTGTCCGTATCAGCGGCCGGTGCCACGATCTCGAACAGGCCATCCAGCCCAGTGATCTCCAGGGAGCGAGCCACCGTGCGTCGCCGCGGGGCTCTCACTTGCACGGCGATGCCCTGGCGGGCGGCGGCCTGGCGGGCACGGATCAGTACCGACACTCCCGCGGCGCTAAGAAACGAGACCTGACTCAAGTCGATGATCAACCGCTCCGGTCGGGTAGCGAGCACTCTGCTCAGGGGTGCGCGCAGCGCTGCGTCGGCGGAATTGTCCAGCTCCCCGGCGACCGCAACGACGACCCGCGCGCCGTCGAGCCCCTCGACGATCACCGAGCACGC
>DASQVU010000134.1:0-3119 GCA_035640615.1 Pseudonocardiaceae bacterium | reverse complement strand
CCAGCGTCCGCTGCCGGCCGTGCTGCCGCCCTGGCTGCGCTCCCGGCGCACCGCCACGGCCACCCTGCGGTGGGCGACCCGATACGCCATGCGGCATCTCGGCTTCCACTTCGTCCGCGTCCCCGGCTACGCGCTGGGGCTGGCCTGGTGGATGTTGCGCGGCACCGGCCGCGCGCTGGTTGCCGGGTCCGGGTGGGTCAGCGCCCGCGCCGAGTACCGACCGGTAATCACCGCCGCCCGGGAGGCGAACCGGTGGGATGCGGTCCTGGAGCTGATCGCCGAGCGGCGTGCCCTGGCACGGGACCGGCTCATCATCACCGCGTGGCTGGCCTTCTCCGCCGCGGCGACCGGCGCGGCCGGTGTCCTCGCCCTCGGTAAGACGTTCGCGTGGTGGGTGGCACTGCTGGCCGCGGTGGGCGCAGCATGGCTGGGCCGCCCCCGAACCACCCCGGTACTGCCGCCCGGCCCGGTGTTGCCCGTGCAGCTAGAGCTGTCGGCCGACGTGCTCACCGCCGCGCTGCGGGCCGCCGGGCTGGTCAAGGCCGACGCCACACCCCAGCTGGTCACCCCACCCCTGCGGGATGGCAACGGCTGGGCCGTCACCCTTGACCTGCCCCGCGGTGGCGGCAAGACCGCCGCCGACGCTATCGCCAAGCGGGACACTGTCGCGGCTGAGCTCGGGGTGGATGAGATCCAAGTCATGATGTCCCGGGTACGGGCCGTCGCCGGAGGCCACGCCGGACGGTTGATGATCTGGGTCGCCGACGATGACCCCTACATCGGGCCACCGCACCCCTCGCCGCTGGCCGGGCTGGATGAATTCTCGGTGTGGGAGCCGATACCCTTCGGCCGCGACGCCCGCGGTAGGCGGATCACCCTGGGGTTGATCTGGCAGTCCATGTTCTTCGGCGGGCTGCCCCGCCGGGGCAAGACCTTCGCCCAACGCCTCCCATCGGCCGCCGGGGTACTCGACCCTCACGTGCGCCACTACGTGGCCGATGGCAAGGGCGGCGCCGACTGGCGCCCGATGCGCGGGGTGGCGCACCGGCTGGTTATCGGCGCCGAAGACGACGCCATCGCCGCCTTCTTGACGATGTTGGATGAGCTGATCATCGAGCTGGGCCGCCGCTTTGCCCTCTTGGGCGGGCTGCCCACCACGGTGTGTCCCGAGGGCAAGCTCACCCCGGAGATCAGCCGCCGCTACGACCTACCGGTCATCTTTATCACCATCGATGAGCTCCAGGAATATCTCACCGCCATGGCCAGCACCCTCCGAGAAGAAGCGGTGGACAAGCTCGCCCGACTGGCCCGCCGTGGCCCGGCGGCCGGGATCGTCCTCAACGCCGCCTCTCAGCGCCCCGACGCCGACAGCGTCCCGGCGAGACTCCGGGAGATCATCACTTACCGCTACTGCACCCAAGTCGTGGACCGCACCTCCTCGGACATGGTGCTGGGCAAGGGCAAGGCCGCTCAGGGCGCGGACGCCTCCATCCTGTCCGAGGACCACAAGGGTGTGGGTGTGCTGGTCACCGGTCCGGGGTCGTTCGAGATCGTCCGCTGTGACTACATGGACCTTCCCGCGTTCGCGACACTCTGCGCGCACGGCCGCGCCCTGCGGATCGCGGCCGGGACGTTGACCGGAGACGCCGCGACCGATGCGGTGGCCGCTGCGGAAGCCGCCGGAGTGCAGATCCCTGCGGTGTTGGCCGATGTGCTCTACGCCATGCACGGCCTGGACCGCATGCACACCACCACCCTGCTCGCCCGGCTGACCAACATGGACGAGGACGCCTACGCCGAGTTCACCCCCGAACGCCTCGCCGAAGCACTCGAACGCGCTGGCGTGCGGCGCACCGGCCGACAGGTCAAGGTCGACGGAGTGAACCTCGCCGGCTACCGCCGCGCTGACCTCGAAGCCGCCCTCCCACCCGGCGCCACTCTCCCTCCGCCATCGGCCCCGCTGGGGACTACAAAAAGTGACGGGTAGAGGGCAAAGGCTCTACTCCATCCACCAGCCGACCCCCGCTACCCGCACCCGTTCACAGCCGACGGGTAGCGGGGGGCCGCTACCCCGGTAGAGCCCCCCGGTAATGGCCCCTGACCAGCACCGTAGCGGGGGGTAGACCCCCACAGCATGGCCCTGCGGTCAGCCCGTTTCTCGACAGTCTCACGCCCCGGGTCTGCCAGACAGATCTGCCGAGACCAACCGCACATGTGACCACTTAGAGTAACCGAAGGGTGCCGGACCATGACTGCGCACGCTCACCGGGCCGCCGAGCCCGCCGAACCCGAGCCAGCGCGGGAACTTCTCGCCGATGCGGCTGCAGATCAAATTGTTGCGGCGCTATGCTCCGACGAAACAGAAGGGTGGATGCAAGTCACCGGGCTGCCACTTGCACCGCTGCTTCTGCCGATGCCAGCGCCATCTCTCTACTGCGCCTTAACGCCAATCGATGATCGAGGACGCCTTGCTAACCGGTCACCGATACGCGCCGTAGGGTGGCCGCCCGGACAATCGGTTACGATCTCAATAGTTCGACAGACAGTGGTAGTCATCTCTCAAGCTAACGGCACTGAGTCCATCACTCGACAAGGGCACCTTCGATTGCCTGCCCGCGTTAGGCGCATCTGCCGCCTTACTTCCGGGGATCGCCTATTCATTGCAGCCGCGCCAGCACGTGGCGTCCTGATCGGATACACCATGCCGCTATTAGAATCAATTCTCCTCAAACATCACCTCCCGACACCACCCCATGAGGGCGACAAATGAATGAAGCCGATCTCGAAGCGGTTCGGCTCCTGCTTGCACGCATGGGCATTACGCCCGAGCAACTGCTCAGAACAGAGCATGCAGCCGTAACTCATATGCCGACGTTCCGCGAGTACATCGGTCAAGTCTCCGACGCCGTACCCGTCGGAACACGGCGCGCTTATCAGACCTACTGGCGAAGAATAATAGATACATGGGGGTGACCGGCGCTTAGACGAACCAACTCCCCTAGAGATCAAAAAGCTCTGCGAAACCGCCAAAGGCTGCGCGGTAACGCGAAAGAACTCACGGGGAGGACGCTCGGTCACCGAACATCTCATAGCCGCGTTCCGGTGTATTTACCGGCATG
>DASQVU010000133.1:0-8242 GCA_035640615.1 Pseudonocardiaceae bacterium | reverse complement strand
TCCTCGTCGGTGGTCGCCGAGGTGACCACGGTGATGTCCATGCCACGCTGGCGGTCGATGGTGTCCGGATTGATCTCATGGAACATCGACTGCTCGGTGAGACCGAAGGTGTAGTTACCGTGACCGTCGAACTGGCCCGGCGACAGGCCACGGAAGTCACGGATACGTGGCAGCGCGATCGTCAGCAACCGGTCCAGAAACTCCCACATCCGGTCACCGCGCAGCGTCACCTTGGCGCCGATCGGCATGCCCTCACGCAACTTGAACTGAGCGACGGACTTGCGGGCGCGCCGCACCAGCGGCTTCTGGCCGGTGATCGCGGCCAAGTCACGGACCGCACCGTCCATCAACTTGGAGTCCCGAGCGGCCTCGCCGACGCCCATGTTCACCACGACCTTGACCACTCCGGGTACCTGCATCGGGTTGGAGTAGGCGAACTGCTCGCGCAACGCGGTGACGATCTCTTCGCGGTACCGGGTCTTGAGCCTGGGCACCGGCGCTGCCTGTGCATTCTCTACCGACGTCACACTCATCTCACATGTCCTTGCCGGTGCGCCGCGACACGCGCACGCGCCTGCCCTCGTCGTCAGTGCGGTAGCCCGCCCTGGCCGGCTTGCCATCCGAGTCGATGACCATCACATTCGACACGTCGATGGTGGCTTCCTGGGTGACGATCCCACCGCTTTGCGCGCCGCGCTCGGTGCGGCTGATGCGGGTGTGCTTCTTGATCCGGTTGACGCCCTCGACGAGGACCCGGCCGGATTCCGGGTAAGCCTGGATCACCTTGCCCTTGGCACCCTTGTCCTTACCGGCGATCACCAGCACGGTGTCGCCTTTGCGGACCTTCATCTAGAGCACCTCCGGAGCCAGTGAAATGATCTTCATGAACCGCTTGTCCCGCAACTCCCGGCCGACCGGACCGAAGATACGGGTGCCCCGCGGCTCGCCATCAGGCTTGATCAACACGGCGGCGTTCTCGTCGAAGCGGATATAGGAGCCGTCCGGGCGGCGCTTCTCCTTAGCGGTGCGCACGATGACGGCCTTCACCACATCGCCGCGCTTGACGTTGGCGCCGGGGATGGCTTCTTTGACGGTCGCCACGATGATGTCCCCGATGCCGGCATAGCGGCGCGAGCTGCCACCGAGCACTCGGATGCACAGGATCTCCTTGGCACCCGTGTTGTCGGCGACCCGCAGTCGCGACTCCTGCTGGATCACGTCAGCTCCTTGATCACTTGGCCTTCTCGAGGATCTGAACCAGCCGCCAGCGCTTCGTCGCCGACAGCGGACGGGTCTCCATCAACAGCACCCGGTCACCGATACCCGCGGCGTTGGCCTCGTCATGGGCCTTCACCTTGGTGGTGGACCGCAGCACCTTGCCGTAGAGCGGGTGCTTCTTGCGGTCTTCGAGTGCCACCACGACCGTCTTGTCCATCTTGTCCGAGACGACGTACCCTTCCCGGATTTTCCGTTGGTTTCGCGCGCTGGGCTGCCCTGCTGCATTGCTCATGCCGCACCCTCACTTCCCGCAACGGCGTCCGGGGACACCGACAGACCCAGCTCCCGCTCATGCATCACGGTGTAGATGCGAGCGATATCCCGCCGCACAGTGCGTAGCCGGCGGTTGTTGTCCAGCTGTCCGGTAGCCATCTGGAAGCGGAGGTTGAACAGCTCCTCTTTGGATTCGCGCAACCGCAACACCAGTTCGTCGTCGGTGAGTTCGCGCAGCTCGCTCGCGGTAGTGGTCGCCATCTACACGTCCCCTCCCTCACGGCTGACGATCCGGCATTTCATCGGCAGCTTGTGGATTGCGCGGCGCAACGCCTCGCGAGCCACCGACGCGTTCGGGTAGGTCATCTCGAACATGATCCGGCCAGGTTTGACGTTGGCCACCCAGTACTCGGGCGAACCCTTGCCAGATCCCATCCGGGTCTCTGCCGGTTTCTTGGTCAGCGGGCGATCCGGGAAGATGGTGATCCAGACCTTGCCGCCACGGCGGATGTGCCGGTTGATCGCGATACGGGCCGATTCGATCTGCCGGTTGGTCACGTAGGCCGGCTCCAGAGCCTGAATGCCGAAGTCGCCGAAGCTGACCTGGGTACCACCGGAGGCCATCCCCGAGCGGCCCGGCGAGTGCTGCTTGCGATGTTTGGTCTTACGTGGAACGAGCACGTCTCAGCCCTCCCCGTGCTCAGCGGTGTCTGTCGGAGTCGTGATCGACTCACTTGGCGTGGGCTGGTTGGCGTCGGCGTGTTCCGCGACTGCGGCGCGGCCCGCGTCGGTCGACGACCCGGTGGTCCCAGCAGCCCCGGACCGGCGCCGGGCGGGACGCTCGCGCCGGGGTCCCCGAGACGCGGCGGCAGCCGCAGCCGCAGCGTTTGCGGCGTTCTCGGCCTCGCGGTCACGCCGCCCACCGACCACGTCACCCTTGTAAATCCACACCTTCACGCCGATCCGGCCGAAGGTGGTGCGGGCCTCGAACAACCCGTAGTCAATATCGGCACGCAGCGTGTGCAGCGGGACCCGGCCCTCGCGGTAAAACTCTGAACGGGACATCTCGGCGCCACCTAGACGCCCCGAACACTGCACGCGGATGCCCTTTACCTGGGGCGAGCGCATCGCCGATTGGATGGCTTTGCGCATCGCGCGCCGGAAGGCGACCCGGTTGGACAGCTGTTCGGCCACGCCCTGAGCCACCAGCTGAGCCTCTGCCTCCGGATTCTTGACCTCGAGAATGTTGAGCTGCACCTGCTTACCGGACAGCTTCTCCAGCTCACCGCGGATCCGGTCGGCCTCTGCACCGCGCCGGCCGATCACGATGCCCGGACGGGCGGTGTGGATGTCCACCCGTACGCGGTCGCGGGTGCGTTCAATCTCGACCTTGGCGATGCCCGCCCGCTCCATGCCCTTGGACAGCAGCTTGCGGATCGCGACATCTTCCTTGACGTACTCCGCGTACTGCTTGTCTGCGTACCAGCGGGACTTCCAGTCAGTCGAGATACCGAGCCGGAAGCCGTGCGGGTTGATCTTCTGACCCACTAGCGGGCGCTCCTTGTCTGGGTGGCCTTGTTGCCGCGGGACCGGGTCGTCTGGCGCTGCGGCACCGCCTCGACCTCCACCGTGATGTGGCTGGTGCGCTTGCGAATCCGGTACGCCCGACCCTGCGCACGAGGACGGAACCGCTTGAGGGTGGGCCCTTCGTCGACGAATGCGCTGGACACGACCAGGGAGTCGGGATCTAGCGCGAGGTTGTTCTCCGCGTTAGCCATGGCGCTGGCCAGCACCTTCGACACCGGCACGGAGGCGGCCTGCGGGGCGAACTCGAGCACCGCGAGCGCCTCCCGCGCGCCGCGGCCCCGGATAAGATCGACGACCCGGCGTGCTTTCATCGGCGTCACGCGGACATACCGGGCCCGGGCCACCGCTCGGGGCGGCTGCTGCGCGTCCGCCGCGCCGGCCTGGTTACGGGCGACCATGCGCTGGCACCTCTTCTTCTTCGTGGTTGCTCATAGCGATGCTCATCTGCTGCTAGCGACGCCGGGCCCGGCGATCGTCCTTGACGTGACCCCGGAACGTACGGGTCGGCGCGAACTCGCCGAGCTTGTGCCCGACCATAGACTCAGTGATGAACACCGGGACGTGCTTGCGCCCGTCGTGCACCGCGATGGTGTGACCGATCATGTCCGGGATGATCGTAGAGCGACGCGACCAGGTTCTGATCACCTGCTTGGTACCGGCATCGTTGTGCGCATCCACCTTCTTGAGCAGGTGGTCGTCGACGAACGGACCCTTCTTCAGGCTGCGTGGCATGCTTGCACCCCTCCTGCTCAGCGCTTCTTGCCGGTGCGGCGGCGGCGCACGATGAGCTTGTCGCTGGCTTGGCGGCGGCGGGTACGGCCCTCGGGCTTGCCGGCCGGATTGACCGGGTGGCGCCCGCCGGAGGTCTTGCCCTCACCACCACCGTGCGGGTGGTCGACCGGGTTCATCACCACACCCCGGACGGTGGGGCGCTTGCCCTTCCACCGCATCCGGCCGGCCTTGCCCCAGTTGATGTTGCCGTGTTCGGCATTGCCGACCTCGCCCACCGTGGCGCGGCAGCGGACGTCGACGTTGCGGATCTCACCCGAGGGCATCCGCAGCTGGCCGTAAGGACCGTCCTTGGCCACCAGCTGCACTCGGGCACCGGCGGATCGGGCGATCTTGGCCCCGCCGCCGGGACGCAGCTCGATCGCGTGCACCACGGTGCCGACCGGGATGCTGCGCAACGGCAGGTTGTTACCTGGCTTGATGTCGGCTCTCGGGCCGTTCTCCACCGTGTCGCCTTGGCGAAGCTTGTCCGGGGCGATGATGTAGCGCTTCTCGCCGTCGGCGTAGTGCAGCAGGGCGATCCGCGCGGTGCGGTTCGGGTCGTACTCGATGTGCGCGACCTTCGCCGGTACCCCGTCCTTGTCGGCCCGCCGGAAATCAATCACGCGGTAGGCGCGCTTGTGCCCGCCGCCTTGATGCCGGGTGGTGATCCGGCCGTGGACATTGCGGCCACCCCTGCTGTGCAGGGGCCGGACCAGAGACTTCTCCGGGTGATCCCGGGTGATCTCGGCGAAGTCGGACACGCTGGCGCCACGACGGCCTGCGGTCGTCGGCTTGTACTTGCGGATGCCCATGTTCTATCCGTCCTCGCTTACGCGGCCGGTCCGCCGAAGAGCTCGATCGGCTTGCTCTCCGGGGACAGCGTCACAATCGCCCGCTTGGTGTCCTTGCGCTTGCCGTACCCGAACTTGGTTCGCTTGCGCTTGCCCGGGCGGTTGAGCGTGTTGACGCTGATCACCTGCACGCCAAAGATCTTCTCAATGGCGATCTTGATCTCGGTCTTGTTGGCGTCCGGCGCGACCAGGAAGGTGTACTTCTGCTGCTCCAGCAGGCCGTAGCTCTTTTCCGAGATGACCGGCTTGCGGATCACATCACGCGGATCGGGGATCATCGGGCCGCCTCCTGCGTGGTGGTGATACGCCCGGCCAGGAACGCCTGCAGGGCCTCAGCGGTAAACACCACCGCATCGCTGGCCAGCACATCGTAGGTGTTGAGCTGATCTGGACTCAGCACGTGCACTGAGGGCAGGTTGCGAACGCTCAGCCAGCTGACCTCGTCGGTACGATCCAGTACGACCAGCAGCTTGCTGCTTCCGCCGGTGAGGTTGTCCAGGGCGGACCGCGCGGTCTTGGTGGACGGCGCATCGCCAGACACCAGCCCGGAGATCACGTGGACCCGGCCGTCGCGGGCCCGGTCGGACAGCGCGCCCCGGAGCGCGGCGGCCTTCATCTTCTTGGGCGTGCGCTGGGTGTAGTCCCGAGGAGTCGGCCCGTGCACCACGCCACCACCGGTGAACTGCGGGGCCCGGATCGAACCCTGGCGGGCCCGGCCAGTGCCCTTCTGCCGGTACGGCTTGCTGCCGCCGCCGCTGACGTCACCCCGGGTCTTGGTGCTGTGCGTGCCCTGCCGGGCTGCGGCCAGCTGGGCCACCACCACCTGGTGCATCAGCGGGATGTTCGCCGGCACGTCGAAGATCTCATCGGGTAGCTCCGCGGTTCCCGCGGTGGTCCCGTCAGGAGTCCGGATATCGACTCTGCTCACTGCTGCGCACCGCCCTTCGCCGCCGTCTTGACCAGCACCAGACCACCCTTGGGGCCCGGCAGCGCACCCTTGATCAGCAGCAGGCCCGCTTCCGCATCGACCCCGTGCACGGTGAGGTTCTGGGTGGTCACCCGGACGTTGCCCATCCGGCCGGCCATCCGGGTGCCCTTGAACACCCGGCTGGGAGTGGCGCAGCCGCCGATCGAACCCGGCGAGCGGTGCTTGCGCTGGGTGCCGTGGCTGGCGCCGAGGCCGCCGAAGCCGTGCCGCTTCATCACCCCAGCAGTGCCCTTGCCCTTGCTGGTGCCCACCACGTCGACCACCGCGCCGGCATCGAATACCTCGGCGGTGAGCTCCTGGCCGACCTGGTAGCTGTCCGCGTCGGCGGTGCGCAACTCGACCAGGTGGCGTCGCGGCGTGATCCCGGCCGCGGCATAGTGGCCGGCCACCGGCTTGGTCACCTTGCGCGGGTCGATCGCGCCGTAGGCCAGCTGTACCGCCGGGTAGCCGTCCTTTTCAGGGGTACGGATCCGGGTCACCAGGCACGGCCCGGCCGCCACCACGGTGACCGGGACGATCCTGTTGTTGTCGTCGAAGACCTGAGTCATCCCCAGCTTGGTACCCAGTATTCCCCGGACGATCCGCTGGGTCCGATTGGTCCCGTTAGTCGCTGTCATGTCGTTCAGGCCTTACTGGATGTTGACGTCGACGCTGGCCGGCAGATCGATGCGCATGAGCGCATCGACCGTCTTGGGCGTCGGGTCGAGGATGTCGATCAGGCGCTTGTGCGTGCGCATCTCGAAGTGCTCCCGCGAGTCCTTGTACTTGTGCGGCGAGCGGATCACGCAGTACACGTTCTTCTCGGTCGGCAGGGGCACCGGCCCGACGACCCGAGCGCCGGTGCGCGTCACCGTCTCCACGATCTTGCGCGCGGAAGCATCGATTGCCTCGTGGTCATAGGCTTTGAGCCGGATGCGGATCTTCTGTCCCGCCATGGTGGCTCCTTCTGGCTGTGTCCCGATCGGAGCTGCGCCCCGATTGGGACACAGCCTCTGAGTGCGTAACGGTGTTATATAGCCCCGAACGCACTCACGACTCACTTGATGATCTTGGTTACCCGGCCGGCGCCGACGGTGCGACCACCCTCGCGGATCGCGAACTTCAGGTTCTCGTCCATCGCGACCGGTTGGATGAGCTCCACCGACATCTCGGTGTTGTCGCCCGGCATGACCATCTCAGTTCCCTCCGGCAGGGTCACGACGCCGGTGACGTCGGTGGTGCGGAAGTAGAACTGCGGACGGTAGTTGTTGAAGAACGGCGTGTGCCGGCCGCCCTCGTCCTTAGACAGGATGTAGACCTGAGCCTCGAACTGCGTGTGCGGAGTGTTGGTGCCGGGCTTGATGACGACCTGCCCGCGCTCCACATCCTCGCGCCTGACGCCCCGAAGCAGCAGGCCCACGTTGTCGCCGGCCCGGCCCTCATCGAGCAGCTTGCGGAACATCTCGACACCGGTGACCGTGGTCTTGATCGACTTGTCCCGGATACCGATGATCTCGACTTCCTCGCCCACCTTAACGATGCCGCGCTCGACCCGGCCGGTCACCACAGTGCCGCGACCGGTGATCGTGAAGACATCCTCGATCGGCATGAGGAACGGCTTGTCGATCTCGCGCACCGGCTCGGGAATGTTGTCATCGACAGCATCCATGAGCTCGAGCAGCTTGGCGCCCCACTCCTCGTCACCCTCAAGGGCCTTCAGTGCCGAGACACGCACGATCGGCAGGTCGTCGCCCGGGTATTCCTGGCTGGACAGCAGCTCCCGGACTTCGAGCTCGACCAGCTCCATGATCTCCTCGTCGTCGACCATGTCGGCCTTGTTCAGGGCGACGACGATGTAGGGCACGCCAACCTGGCGAGCCAGCAGCACGTGCTCACGCGTCTGCGGCATCGGACCGTCAGTGGCCGCCACCACCAGGATGGCACCGTCCATCTGAGCCGCACCGGTGATCATGTTCTTGATGTAGTCCGCGTGCCCGGGGCAGTCGACGTGGGCGTAATGCCGCTTCTCGGTCTGATACTCGACGTGCGCGATCGAGATCGTAATGCCCCGCTGCTTCTCCTCAGGGGCCTTGTCGATCTGCTCGAACGCAGACACCTCATTAAGGTCCGGGAACTTGTCGTGCAATACCTTGGTGATCGCCGCCGTCAGCGTGGTCTTGCCGTGGTCGATATGACCAATGGTTCCGATGTTGACGTGCGGCTTGGTCCGCTGGAACTTCGCCTTCGCCACTTGTCGTCCTCCTGGACTCGTTCTGGTAATCCGCTGGATCCGATTGGCGTCGGAAATGTAGCGGCAATGCTGTCAGGTGGTCTCGCGCGGACCTCCGTCAGGGACCCGGTGCCCGCTGCTGTGGCTAGCCGTAGGGCCAGCCGCAGCCGGAGAAAATCACGTCATCACTCGCCCGTCGCCTTCGCGATAATCTCCTTGGACACGTTGGCCGGGACTTCGGCATACGAGTCGAACTGCATCGTGTAGTTCGCTCGACCCTGAGTCCGCGACCGCAAGTCACCGACGTATCCAAACATTTCCGACAACGGCACCAACGCCTTGATG
>DASQVU010000132.1:0-2288 GCA_035640615.1 Pseudonocardiaceae bacterium | reverse complement strand
CGTCCTCGACGCGCTGATCCCCGAGACCGGCCGGCTGCACTTCCCCAGGTTGTTGCGATGAGCCGCCCTAATCCCGACCCGAGAGGCCCGGCCGGCACCCTCACCGAGCCGACCGGGTCGCGGTCCGAGCCCCCGCCGATTACCCGCGCGTCGCATCGAGTGGGTCGGCGGCTGTGGCAGCGGCTGCGCCACGGCCCGATCTTCGCCTACCTCGCCATCGCCGGACCCGGGCTGATCGCGGCCAACGCCGGCAACGACGCCGCCGGCATCGCCACCTACTCCTCGGCCGGCTCCCAGTACGTCTACCGCACGTTGTTCTTCATGGTGCTCGTTACCCTCGCCCTGGTCTTGGTACAGGAGATGGCGGTCCGGCTGGGCACCTACACCGGCAAGGGCCTCGCCGCGCTGATCCGCGAACAGTTCAGCCTGCGACTAACCGCCCTGGCGCTGTTCTGCGTCCTGCTCGCCAACACCGGACTGGTGGTCAGTGAATTCGCCGGCATCGGCGCCGCCTTCGAACTCGTCGGGGTCTCCCGCTACCTCGTCGTCCCCGTCTTCGCGGTGCTGATCTGGGCGCTGGTGCTCTTCGGCTCCTACCGCTACGCCGAGCGGATCTTCCTGGTGTTCTCCCTGGCCTTCCTCGCCTACCCGGCAGCCGCGGTACTCGGCCACCCGCACTGGAGCGAGGTTGGCGCCAATCTGGTGTTGCCCCACTTCATCGCCAGCCGCGACTTCGTGCTCCTCGGTGTCGCCCTGATCGGCACTACGGTCAGCCCCTACATGCAGCTCTACGCCGCCGCTGGCGTCGTCGACCGTGGCGCCGCCCCGAACGACTACCGCACCACCCGCCTTGATGCCATCAGTGGCGCGGTGTTCGCCTGCCTCATCTCCATCACGATTATCATCGCCACCGGGGCCACCATTGGTGGCCAAGGACCCTTGGACTCGGCCAAGCAAGCCGCCGAAGCCTTGCGTCCGGTGGCCGGTCCCGGAGCCGAGCTGCTGTTCGCCTTAGGGTTGCTCGGCGCCAGCGCGCTGGCCGGTGCGGTGGTGCCACTATCCAGCGCCTACGCCATCAGCGAAGCCATCGGCGTCGAGCGCTCCGTGTCCCGCCGGTTCCGGGAAGCCCCACTGTTCCTCGGACTGTTCACCCTGCAAGTCATCCTCGGCGCGGCCATCGCGCTCACCCCGGTCAACCTGATCAAACTGCTGATTGGTACCCAGGTCCTGCAAGGCATCGTGGCCCCCATCGTGCTGACCTACATCCTCATCCTGGCCAACCGGCGCAGCGTCCTTGGGCCGGCCGCTAACGGCCCCCTGGTCCGCGTCGCCGCCACGATCGCGGTCATCGCGGTCGCCGCCATGTCCCTCCTGCTGGTAGGGCAGACCTTGCTCAGCTTCCTCGGCCTGGGTTAACCCTTATGGATGCCGAACTGGTCATCCACGGTGGGTGACCTGCGGATTCGTACACGGTGGCGGTCGGGCATGATCGTCGGCCGTGACGGTACAACTGCTGTATCTGATCTTCCGGCAGGTCCTGGCCTGGCTCGGACTGCTGGCTCCCAGCGCACACTCGAACAATGCGGAGATCCTCGTGCTGCGCCACGAGATTGCCGTGTTACGCCGCCAGGTAAACAGGCCGCTGTCCCCGGCCTGTCGACGGCATCGGATCGTCACGCCGGCCACGATCGTGCGGTGGCACCGGGATCTGGTGAAACGACGCTGGACTCAGCCCCGGCACCACCGAAGCGGCGGCCGACGCACCCCACCGGAGCTGCTCCGGTTGGTGCCGCGCCTAGCCGTTGAGAACTCCTCCTGGGGTTATCGGCGCATCGACGGTGAACTGGCCGGGCTGGGTTACCAGATCGGGGCCAGTACCGTCTGGTCGATTTTGAAGCGGGCCGGTATCGATCCGGCTCCGCGCCGTGATCGGCCTAGCTGGCGGCAATTCCTGCGGGTGCAAGCCCGGGCATTCTCGCCACTGATTTCTTCTGTGTCGAGACGCTGTTGCTGCGGCTGTACGTATTGTTCGTGGTGGAACACGCGACCCGCCGCGCCCACGTTCTCGGAGTCACCGCCCACCCCACCGGTGCCTGGGTAGCTCAGCAGGCGCGGAACTTCCTGATGGATCTCGGCGACCGCACAGCCGAGTTCAGGTTTTTGATTCGGGACCGCGACAGCAAGTTCACCGGCGTTTTGATGCCGTGTTCGCCAGCGAGGGCATGCGCATCCTGCGCACACCAGTGCGGGCACCCCGGGCACGCGATCGCCGAACGATGGGTCGGAAC
>DASQVU010000131.1:0-4754 GCA_035640615.1 Pseudonocardiaceae bacterium | reverse complement strand
GCGAGAAAAATGGCTGGCCGCAGGCCTGAAGCAAAACAGCGTGACTGCGCGAGGAACGAGGTCGCGTAGGTGCGATGACGAAGACCTGCTGGCAGGGATCAATAGTTGAGCTGGCGCATCGCTGCACGTACGGTTTCGGCGCACGGGATGCCAAGTTTTTCGTAGATTACAAGCACTTCATGCCAGAGCTCACTAGCTCGGTTGCAGTCTGCGTTATCGGAGGCGACGAGCCCCAGCGCCCACAGCGCTTCGGCTTCTCCCCGCCGATCACCGAGTTGTCGGGCCAGAGTCAAAGCCTGGGTGAGATACTCGCCCGCCTGAGTCGAATCGCCGACAAGCCGTGCAACCTCGCCCAGTCCCCGTAATG
Source organism: Pseudonocardiaceae bacterium (assembly GCA_035640615.1). GTDB lineage: Bacteria > Actinomycetota > Actinomycetes > Mycobacteriales > Pseudonocardiaceae. The sequence goes on along the minus strand of DASQVU010000131.1, from coordinate 4,387 downwards.
CCAAGACCTCGCCCAGTGGGTAGCCAGGTTGCCGCGCAATCTGAGCGCCCTGCTGTGTACTGCAGTGCGCGTCCGGAATTACGGGGCTCACGGTTGGCAGCCACGTATACTTCTCAGCCGGCCACGTATCTGATGACGCATAAACCTCAACCAGCGGGCGATGCAGTTAACATCGGGACGGATTAAGTCGGGGGAGGGACAATGCGTACGCACCGCCGCGTTGCCGTCATCGGCGGCATGGTCTGTTCAGTCATGTTATTCACCGGCACAGCGACTGGCGCTGAGGCAGCATCATCCAGCAGCCTGGCCGGTGAATCGCAACCAACCGGACCCTCAGTAGCCATTTCGGTAGCCATCCCCCCGGGCTGGCACCAGCTCGTCGATCAACGACATCCCCAAATGCTGCAGATGGTCTATCCCGAGACGTGCACACAGGGACTTCAGTGCGCGACTGCTCTTGCGCGGCTGCTCAGTGGCCAGGCTGCCAGCGCCCAGACCGCAGCCTCGACCGCTAAGCAGAGCATCACCAGCCTGCCCGGCATCCAAGGTGCCAGCCTTACCAGTGAGGGACCCGCCCGGATCGCCGGCCACACCGGCTACCAGCTGCGTTTTGTCTATTCTCATGCCGAGACGAAATACCAAGCTGCGCTCGCTACCGTGGAGACCGGTCCCGCCGCTGCCGGGATGGTTCCCATTTCGCTGATCTTCGTGAGTGTGTCCGATCGTCCGGAAGCGCCACCGGTGAGCGTCGTCGACCAGATCATCGGCTCCGCCCAAGTGGCTCAACAGAAATAGCCGTGCCAGCCGCACTCGGCACTGTGCTGGTCCTTGCGCGGCGTGCACTTGAACTGCGATGTGCTGTTGTCGCCAGCGCGAACGGCAACGACACTGTCGAAGGTGAGCGGCCGCCGGGCAGGATCTGAGCGACACCGGGCGTGGGCGGAGTCACCAGATCGCGAATTATCGCAACTAAGTGCACCGTGATGAGCCTGAATCATGCCTGTCCTGATGCGCCCGTACCCGAGATAGCGAACTCGGCCCGGCTGCTCGGCCAGGTGTGGCTCGGCGTCGGCACCGTGCTCGCGCAGGGCCTGGTCGTGCGAGCCCACGGCGGGGCCGTGGAGATCGGTCACCACTCCGCCGTGCTCGAGAATGGTGTGGTCGTGGGGTGGCCCACCGCACCCGTGCGAATCGGGCAGCGGACCGTGTTCGGGCACCGCTGCCAGGTGATCGGCGCCACCGTCGGGAACCTGTGCGAAATCGGCAACGGCGCCATCCTGCTGCCGGGCGCCCAGCTCGGCAACGGCGTGATCCTCGGTGAGGGCACCCTGATCCCCCCACACACCACCGTGCCCGCCAACGCCGTTGTGGTTGGACGGCCGGCCAGGCTGCTGCGCAGCGCCACCGAGACTGACCGGGACCGCATCGCCCGGCTACGCGATTACCAGCTCGAACTAATGGAACATTCCAGCATCCCGATCACTGGTCACGTGCCGGCAGGAGTGCATATGGGCAGGCTGTACAGCTACCGCGGTACCCGTCCGCACCTCGCGGAAGGGGTCGTGCTGTTCGACTCTGCGGAAATCACCGGCGATGTGCACATCGGCCGTCACACCATCATCGGCGCCGGCGTGAAGATCATCGGTGACTCGCGTGGTCCGGTCCGGATCGGTGCCCGGGTGCAGATTCTGGAAAATACCGTGCTGCACCTGCTCCCGGACAACGAGTTGATCGTTGGTGACGACGTCACGATCGGACCCGGCTGCATGATCCACGGCTGCCGCCTCGGAACCAGCACGGTGGTCGAACCGGCGGCGATCATCTGCGACTGGGCCGAAGTCGGTGCCGGCTGCCTGGTCCGGGCCGGCAGCTGCGTCACTCAACGCCAACGGTTCGGCGATCTGAGCATCATCGAGGGCATGCCCGCACACGCCACCAGCAACCTCGAAGCACCCCCGCAGCGACCCGGCTGGGCGCTGGCACCCGAAGCCCTCGACACCATCTGCCAGCTCGGTTGAGTTCCTAGGGGCGCGGTTGGCGCTCTGGCCCGAACCGTTGACCCGGACGTTGAACTGCTCGCGTGTCTCCTGCAAAGGTTGGTAGGCCGCACCGAGAGCCCTGACCCACCCCGAGGGGAGGTGGCCGTGTTCGTTCAGATAGCCGTGGGGCGGGCGGCGGATGCCGCCGCCGTCCGGCGTCAGTGGGACCGCTGGGCCACCGACCTGACACCCGGGGCGGCCGGGCTCATCGGCGCCACCGGCGGGGTCACCACCGACGGCCGGACAATCCTCATCGCCCGCTTCGAGTCCCGGGACGCAGCCCAGGGCAACCCCGAACGACCCGAACAGGGCAGCTGGTGGGCGGAGACGGTGGCGGGCGCGCTGGCCGGCCGGCCGGAAGTCCTCGAGACCGCGGACGTCACCCTGCACGGCGGGAAGGGATGGGAGGCGGCCCGGTTCGTCCAAGTGATGCGGGCCCGGGTGCGCGACCGGCGGCGTTTCGAGGCTATTGAGGGCGAGCTCACGCCGCGGTTCATGCAGCTCCGCCCCGATCTCCTCGCCGCCTACCGGGCGTGGTTCCCCGACGGCAGCGTCGCCGCCATCGACTATTTCACGTCCGAAGCCGAGGCGCGGGCGGGAGAGCAGAAGGAGCTACCCGACGCGGTCGGGGCGCGGTTCAAAGAGTGGATGTCCCTTCTCGCCGATGTGGAGTGGTTCGACCTCATCGACCCGTGGACAGTCACGCCGTGAGGCGTCGCCGCCGGGAGGGATACTCGCCGTGTCTCAGCGGATCTGGGACCTGCGGACGAGACTTGAAACCGATCGAATCGACCTACCCAGCGACGTCAAGGCTGTTCCTGGTAAGCAGGATCTGAGCCAGATCGGATTGGAAATTTCCAGCCAAAGCAACGTGTGATAATCGTTTTTTATCTCAGTCCGCGGCTTTCCGGTGACGTGCCTGCGGGCAGCCGTCCAATCGTGCGGCGCAGGCAGTAGCCGATGACGATGGATAGTCCTGTGGTGACGCTGCCGGGAGTGGACTTTCCGGACATGCTCCGACTTCGTCGACGCCGTAGGGTGCGGTGAGGCGGTTGTGCCAGGGCCCCGCGTAGCGCCGGCTCGGGATGGTCGCCGCAGGCCGCGAAACGTGGGAACCCACCAGGAGGTGCAGTGACTGGTGTGGGTGAGCTGATCGCGGGACGCTACCGGCTGATCTCCCGGCTGGGCAGCGGAGCGATGGGCGTGGTGTGGCGGGCCCGCGATGAACGCTTGCACCGCAGCGTCGCGATCAAGCAGTTACTGCTACCGCCCGAGCTCAGCGAGCCTGAGGTTGAGGAGGCGAACCGTCGGGCCATGCGGGAGGCCCGGATCACCGCCCGATTGCACCACCCGAACGCAATCACGGTTTATGACGTGGTCGACTACCAGAACCAACCATTCCTCATCATGGAATACGTGCCGTCGGAAAGCCTGGCGGCGGTACTGTCGATCGAGGGCGCGCTGCTGCCGGAGACCGTCGCCAGGATCGGCAGTCAGATCAGCTCCGCGCTGGCCGCTGCGCACCAGGCGGGCATCGTGCACCGGGATATCAAACCGGGCAACGTGCTGCTCACCGACGACGGCGCGGCCAAGATCACTGACTTCGGTGTCTCCCACGCGGTGGGTGAGGTCACCGTGACCGCCACCGGGATCGTGGTGGGGACACCGGCCTACCTGGCCCCGGAGGTCGCGCAGGGCCATAACGCCGACTTTGCCTCAGACGTATTCGCGCTGGGCGCCACGCTATACACCGCTGTGGAGGGCGTGCCACCGTTCGGGCTCAACGACAACGCCATCGCCCTGCTGCATCGGGTGGCCTCAGGCCAGATCATCCCACCGCAACATGCTGGCCCGCTCACCCCGCTGCTGCTAAACCTGCTGCGACGTAATCCTGAACAGCGCCCCACCATGCAGCAGGCGCACCAGGCCTTGGCCGCGCTCGCTGCCGATCTCCCAGGCCTCCAACGCGATCCGCCCACTCCCACTCTGCCGCTATCCCCACCCCGCGCCGCCGTCATACCAGTTCCGACAAGGCCGGAGACACCTGTCCAGGCACCGGTGAATGCCACACCCGCTCAACCCCCACCCAAAGGCGACGGCGACCAAGGGGCACAACGGCGCAGACCTGTGGCCGCCATGATGGCAGCCGTACTGCTAGGGGTCGGTGTCCTCGTGGCCATGCTGATCAATCATGTCGTCACCACCGGGGAAGATCCCACCGCCCACCCGAATACCTCCGGCGGCTCCGCGCAAAGTATCGAACCGCCTCCCAGTCAACCCAGATCGATCAGCCCCACCCAAGGGGTCACCCCCATCGTTCCGGCGGTTCCAGAAACTCCGCAGGACAC
>DASQVU010000130.1:0-7611 GCA_035640615.1 Pseudonocardiaceae bacterium | reverse complement strand
GGCTCTCGTGCGTGCCACTCCCGCACCAGAGCGAGCGGAACCGGCGGCGCTGCTGGCGCTGACCGCGTATCTGCGCGGTGACGGTGCATTGGCCGGTGTCGCATTGGACACTGCCCAGCAGGCCTGCCCGCATCACTCATTGTCCGGATTGCTGCGCGCTGCGCTGGATGGTGGGTTGCCACCGGATCTGCTGCGGGGTGTGGCAAGAGACGCTGCGGCCGCCTTGCGACGCCCTCGGCGGGTGCGACCGGCTCAGCGCAGGCATCGCAGCCGTCGCAACCGATGATCGAAGCGGTACGGTCAGTGCGCGCCGCGGCGGGCGAATTGCCAAGCGTCTTCGATGATGTCGGCGAGATCGGGATGTTCCTGCTTCCAGCCCAACTCATAACGCGCACGATCACTGGAGGCGATCAAAACAGCTGGGTCGCCTGGCCGCCGCGGCGCGGGTTGCGCCGGAATCGCATGTCCCGTGACCTGCCGGCACGTATCCAACACCTGCCGCACCGAAAAGCCGGCTCCATTGCCCAGGTTGTAGATCCGGTGCTGTCCAGGTACGGCATGCTCCAGTGCTCGCTCATGAGCGTCGGCGAGATCCACTACGTGGATGTAGTCGCGGATGCAGGTGCCATCCGCGGTTGGCCAGTCATCGCCGAACACCATGATCTTGTCCTGGTGGCCGAGGGCGACTTTAAGGATCAGTGGGATGAGATGAGTCTCAACGGTGTGGCGCTCTCCGTAAGGGCCATAGGCACCGGCGACATTGAAATAACGCAGGCTCACCGCGGCGATGCCATGAGCGACGGCATAAGAGCTAATGGCGTAATCGATCGCGAGCTTGGTTGCGCCATAGGGGTTGGTGGGCCGAGTGGGCGCTTCCTCGGTGATCGGCACCGATTCGGGTTCCCCGTAGGTCGCCGCGGTGGAGGAGAACACCAGCCGGGGAGTGCCGTGCTCACGCATCGCCTCAAGCAACCGTACCGACGCCACCACGTTGCCCAACCAGTACCGCTGCGGCTGTGCCACGGATTCCCCGACCAGCGAGCGAGCTGCAAAGTGCAGTACCCCATCAAAACCCTGGGCCAGCACGGCGCCGGCATCCTCGACAGCGCACCGGACGAACCGGCAACCGTCCGGTACCGCATCACGGTGACCGGTGGACAGGTCGTCCAGGACCACGACTTCGTGGCCGGCCTCCACCAGCCGCGCGGCGCAGACGCTACCGATATAGCCCGCCCCTCCGGTGACCAGCAGCCGCATCCGGCCAGACCCTGCCGAAGAAGGCAGCCCGGTCACCGCCGACGGCCCATGACGGCGTGGGCGAGGGTGCTGGTCACCTCCACGGTGGCGCCTCGGCCGGACAGCACCACCGGATGCGTTGTCCGTGCCTGGGCGGCCACGTCCACCATGTTGCCGGGAACGGCGTCGACCTTGTGCAGGTCCGCCATCAGGGCGGGATCTAGCTGCACGTGCTCGGCGATGCGGCGTACCTCCACCGTGCCTCCGCCGCGGCGGGCGACTTCGTCGAGCCGAACCAGATCTGGCTCGATCGACGCAGCGGGCTCGCCGACACCGAGTTCGTCGAGTCCAGGGATCGGGTTGCCGTACGGCGACGTAGTCGGGTTGCCCAACAACGCGACGAGCTTGCGCTCCACCGCTTCGCTCATCACATGTTCCCAGCGACAAGCCTCGGTATGCACCTGCTCCCACTCCAAGCCGATCACGTCGACCAGCAGACGCTCCGCCAGCCGATGCTTGCGCATCACCGACACGGCCCGGCTGCGGCCGGCCGCGGTGAGTTCAAGGTGCCGATCATCGGCCACGTTGAGCAAGCCGTCACGCTCCATGCGCGCCACTGTCTGGCTGACGGTGGGTCCACTCTGGGCAAGCCGTTCGGCGATCCGCGCGCGTAGCGGGATCACCCCTTCCTCTTCGAGTTCGAAGATGGTGCGTAGGTACATCTCGGTGGTGTCGATGAGCTCGTTCACACCAGTCTCCCTCGGTTGCGTCTATGGTAAATGGCAACTGGGGCATTGCGGAGATTGCATATCAACGGCGGCAGGATAGGCGCCATGCATCCGGTGATCACTCCCCAGGAGCTAGCTGCCCTGCTGAGCGGCCCCGAGCCGCCTACCGTGGCCGACGTGCGCTGGTCGCTCACCGGCCCGCCGGGCCGCGTGGACTACAGCGCGGGGCATTTACCGGGCGCAGTATTCGTAGACGTTGACGCCGACCTGGCTGGACCGCCGGGTCCAGGAGGACGGCATCCGCTGCCGTATCCGGCGGCGCTACAAGCTACCCTGCGCGCCGCGGGGGTTCGCGCGACGACGCCTGTGGTCGCCTACGACGCGGCAGACGGGTCGGTCGCGGCACGGCTGTGGTGGCTGCTGCGCTGGGCAGGGCATCGCATGGTCGCGGTGCTCGATGGCGGGATCGCTGCGTGGCGAGCCGCCGGACTACCGGTGACCGTTGAGGTGCCCCAACCACAGGCCGGAACGATTACCGTACGGCCTGGCGGGATGCCGGTGCTTGACGCGACGCGCGCCGCGGCGCTGGCCCGCGCCGGGTCGCTGCTGGATGCTCGAGCGAGGCCCCGTTACCAGGGAGAGGCCGAGCCGGTGGATCCGCGCGCCGGCCACATTCCCGGAGCGATCAACGCGCCGTTCAGCGAGCTGACCGATGCGCAGGGGCGCTGGTTGCCCCCGCACCGGTTGCGTGAGCTGGCGTCGCGATGGGGCCTGGCGAAGACCGGAGATACAGCGTTGGGTGCATACTGCGGTTCTGGGATCAACGCCTGTGCGCTAGTGCTCGGGCTGGAGCTCGCTGGGGTCACGACTGCCGCGCGTCCGGTAGCGCTATACCCCGGTTCGTGGTCGCAATGGTGTACCGATCCGAAACGCCCAGTGGCCACCGGTTCGGATCCCGGCTAGGCGCTGTTCCCGCGCTTCGCGTCGTGTCGGCAGGTAGCGTGCGTGTTATGAGTCCTTCCACCGCAGTGATCGTCTGGGATGACGCCCTGCTCGGGTACGATCTCGGTGGGCGGCACCCGCTGAACCCAATCCGGCTGGACCTCACGATCCGGCTGGCTCGATCGCTGGGTGTGCTGGATGGCGTGTCGTTAGTGGCGCCGGCACAAGCCAGTGATGATCAGCTGCGCACGGTCCATTCCGACGACTACATTGCCGCGGTCAAGCGCGGCCGCCGCGGGCACGGCTTGGGTACTCCGGATAATCCCATCTTTGCTCGCATGCACGAGACGTCAGCGCTGGTCGCCGGGGGCTCGTTGCTCGCCGCGGAGGAAATCCTCACCGGTCGCTCGGCGCGGGCAGCGAATATCGCCGGCGGGCTACACCATGCGATGCGCAATCATGCTTCGGGTTTCTGCATTTATAACGACTGCGCCCTGGCAATCCGGCGGCTGCTCGACGGTGGGGTGTCCCGGGTGGCGTATGTCGACATCGACGTGCACCACGGGGACGGCGTGGAAGCGGCTTTCGTCGACGACCCGCGGGTACTGACCATCTCGCTGCACCAGCATCCGGACACCCTGTTCCCGGGCACGGGTAACTCCACCGACATCGGGGGCGCCGGCGCCGAAGGCTCAGCGGTCAACGTGCCGCTTCCGCCGGGCACGGGCGACGACGGATGGTTGCGGGCCTTCCATGCGGTGGTGCCGCCGTTGCTGCGCGCCTTCCGGCCCGAGGTGCTGGTGACCCAACACGGTGCGGATACCCATGTGGAGGATCCGCTGGCCCATCTCGCATTGTCGGTGGACGGTCAACGGGCTGCCCACCGCGCGCTGGCCGAGCTGGCTGAGACGACGGCCGGTGGACGCTGGCTGGCCCTGGGCGGGGGAGGCTACTCCTTGTTCCGGGTAGTTCCTCGGTCATGGACACATCTGCTGGCCACCGTGCTCGGACGTGAGCTAGATGTTCACGCGGCGGTGCCCGCCGAGTGGACCGAGTATGCCACTTCCGTGGCATACGGCATGAAACTGCCGGTCTCGATGACAGACGGCGCCGAGCCTCGTTGGATGCCGTGGGACGGGACCGCTGACACCGACCTAGACAAGGCGATCCAGGAGACCCGACGCGCCGTCTACCCGCTGCACGACCTAGATCCTGACGACGCCCACGAGGGAGCCGACTGAGCAGGTGATTACCGCGCAGGCGGCGGGGTGGGCATGTCGGATTTGATGAGCCCCACTGTCGTCTTCCACGACCCATCTGTCTGTTTTTTCCAGATATCGAGGAATGTACCTTTGTCGGCTGGTGGGTTGTCTATCGTGTAGAACCCTAGGGCGTAGGCCATGTCGCCGGAGTTGGCTACCTCGACCTGGGTAGTCCCGGCATTGAAAGGCACCGCAGCCGGAACGCTCGCAAAGATTTGCATCCACGTCTGTCGGATTTCATCTTTGGTGTGGGCATCCGGGAGGTTGGGCGCCGATAGGATTGCTCCGTTACCGTAGTAGGACACGGTGGCGTCGAGCTGCCGGGCCTGGATGGCCTTGAACCAGGCGTCCTCTTGTTGCCGGATCGTCGCGGCTACCTGGGCCTGTTGGCTCTGTTGGTTGTTGTTCTCCGCAGGATACTTCGAGCAAGCCAACGTGGACACGGCCAGCCCTATGCAGCTGATTGAGATGGCGGTGAAGCGAGTTACCTTTCCCCTTGTTGGTGCCATGAGCCCGTTCCTTTCCGACTCCAGCAGTGCGCACGAGCGGGGATCGCGCGGCGTGCGCCGTCTCGATAGAGCTGGAAAGTTTATTCGTGACTGGCCCGGCGTGGGGAAAACTTCCCCCTTTTGTAATGAGGCCGGATGGTGAGCCTTTCAATCCGCACAACGGCCCGTCACACAGGGTAATCACGCATAGCTTTGGCATCATGCAAATGCATGTGGGAAGGCCGGACCCCGATGAGCCCGACCTTCCGCGGCGCGCGACAGCCTGAGCTTGACGTCGCGGGGTCACTGTCACGTCTTGAGGTGACAGTGCCTGCCCAACGCGGCGGCGTCAATGCGGCCATTCGAGCGGTGACGCGGCGGAACCGAACTCCAGTCAGCTGGCGTAGGCGCGCAGCCGCTCGGCACGATCCCCGTGGCGCAGCTTGGCCATAACCTCGCGCTCAATCTGGCGTACCCGTTCCCGGGAAAGCCCGAATCGTTTACCGATCTGGTCCAGGGTGCGCGGCTGGCCGTCGTCCAGGCCGTAGCGCAACCGAATAACCTTCTGCTCGCGGTCTTCCAGCGTGGACAGTACGCGGCGCAGGTCATCCTGCAGCAATCCGGAAATCACGGCAGACTCGGCGTCGGTGGCCTCGGCGTCCTCGATGAAGTCACCTAGCGGTGCTTCTTCCTCAGCGCCGACGGGCATGTCGAGGCTTACCGGGTCCCGGGAGTACTCCAGCAGGTCGGCTACCTTGTCCACCGGTATGCCGGATTCGTCGGCGAGTTCCTGGTGAGTTGCTTCCCGGCCCAGCTGCTGATGCAGGTCGCGTTTGATCCGGGCCAGCTTGTTCACCTGTTCCACCAGGTGCACCGGAAGTCGAATGGTGCGTCCCTGGTCGGCCATGCCGCGGGTGATGGCTTGGCGGATCCACCAGGTGGCATAAGTGGAGAACTTGAAACCCTTGGTGTAGTCGAATTTCTCGACTGCGCGGATCAGGCCGAGGTTGCCCTCTTGAATCAAGTCCAGTAGCGGCATTCCCCGGCCGGTGTAGCGCTTGGCCAGCGAAACCACCAACCGCAAGTTAGCCTCCAGCAAGTGGTTCTTCGCTTGCTGGCCGTCCCGTACCAGTCGCGCCAGATCGGCCCGCCGTCCGGGGGTGAGCCGCGTTGCGGTGTCGAGGATATGACGGGCGAACACGCCCGCCTCGATGCGCTTGGCGAGTTGGACTTCTTGTTGCGCGCTCAGCAGCGCGGTGCGGCCGATGCCGTTGAGATAAACCCGGACTAGGTCCGCTGCCGGGCTTTGCGCGTCAAGGTCCGCCTCAAGGGCAGTGTCGGCTTCCACGGTAATCTGCGCGGCGGTCATCAGATTCCTTCCTGCGACGGATCCTCGTGCCGACTGGTGCGGCGTTCGGCGAATCGGCGCGACGCTGCACGTGTCTGTGCATCGGGTACCCGAGGCGTCGACCGTTACAACGTCGGGAGGCCGGATTCCGTTCCCGGACTCTCGCCGGAACGACGAACGAGCACGCGGTGAAGTGCCCGACCGACCGGACCCTCAGACACTTCTCAGGTTGGCGGCAGCTGACGGCGATCGTCACCCGGGTAGGTAGCTTCTGGTTAGCGTCTCACAGGGTCAGACATCGAGCAGGACGGTGAACGGGCCGTCGGCGACGCTGTGCACTGCCATGGTGGCGCCGAAACGGCCGGTGCTTACCGAGACGCCGCGGGCGCGAAGGCGGGCGACGACTTCGTCGATCAGTGGTTCGGCTTGCTCGGGGCGGGCAGCCGAGGTGAAGGATGGCCGCCTGCCCTTGCGGGTGCTGCCGTAGAGGGTGAACTGGCTGACCACCAGCACCCCGGCGCCGGTCTCGGCGACCGACCGTTCGTCGCGCAGGATCCGCAACTCGTGGAGCTTGCGTGCCATCGTCTCGGCTTGGCGGGACCCGTCGTCGTGCGTCACCCCGAGCAGTACCAGCAGCCCGGGTTTGTCCAACGCACCGACGACCTCGCCGTCCACGAGCACCGATGCTTCGGTCACTCGGCTCACGACTGCTCGCACGGCGCTGGATCCTGCCAGGTCCGCGACTTGCGCTGCAGCCGCTGCGTCGGGACGCTCGTGTATAGATCGATGTGGAGGTGGTGTTGTGACAGCACCCGTTGGCGACCCCATGGCCACCGTTCGCCAGGACGCCGCTGACTTGGTGTCCTCGGTCCGGTCGCTGCTGGGTATTGATGCCGCGATGGCCGAGTTGGATCCTGCCGGGCTCGGTGAGGCGCTCGGCAAGCTTGCGATGTCGGTCGCCGGGCAGCCGGCGGCGTTGTCGCGCTCGGCGATGGAATACGGCATACGTAGTGCACAAGCCGCCCTCGCCGCGACGCTGCGCGGCTTCGGCGTGGAACAGGAAGGTCCCGCGCCGGTGCCGGAGGATCGCCGGTTCTCCGACCCAGCCTGGACCAGCAATCCCTTCTTCTACCTGCTGCGCCAGCAGCATGCGCTGCTAGAAGCCTTCCTGCAGGACCTGCTGAACGCGGCCGAGCTGGATGACACCGCCCGCCAGAAAGCCGACTTTGCATTGCGCCAGGTGCTTGACGCGGCCGCGCCGACGAATTGGCTCGCGACCAACCCGGCAGCGTTGAAGAAGGCCTTCGACACCGGAGGGCTCAGCCTGGTGCGCGGAGCCAGCAATGCGCTGCGCGACCTGACGACCAACAAGGGCATGCCCCGCCAGGTCACCCCAGGGCGCTTCCGCCCCGGTCATGAGCTGGCCGCGACCTCGGGCAGCGTGGTCTACCGCAACCGGTTGATCGAGTTGATCCAGTACGAGGCGCAGACCGACACCGTGCACGAGGTACCGCTGCTGTTCAGCCCGCCGTGGATCAACAAGTACTACATCATGGATCTCGCGCCGAAGAAGAGCTTCGCCGAGTGGGCGGTGCAGCACGGCCACA
>DASQVU010000129.1:0-4590 GCA_035640615.1 Pseudonocardiaceae bacterium | reverse complement strand
CGATCGAAATCCTTCGCGAATCGGTGCCCCGTTTGCACCACAAGTCGACGGAGGTCGGGGCGTCAGTGTAAAATTGTTGATATCAGGAGGATTGTCCGGCGCTATTGCTTAACATGTCAGCCGCGCCTGTGGCAGTTGGTCTCCCATTAGTTTCCTGTTTGAGCTAGCTTGGGCTTGGCGCGGTGGCGCCCGGCCTTGCTTCGACAATACTGGCCGCGCAGACCTCAACGGGTGGGTACTCCCGCGAAGGGAGGACAACGGCCAAGGCAAACCGGTTGTTGCTGCTCGGTGGAGTGTCGATCCGTGCGCAGCGGGTCGTGATGAGCTTTGCATCTACAGTGCCGGGCTGTGGATGCTGGTGACTCCTCGCGTGGTCACTGTCGTCTCCTTGCTCGGTTTCGCTATTGCCGTGTCATGGCGCCGAGATGGTTCCCGATGGCGGCCTCCTATTTGTCATCGGCGATGTCAGCTTCGTAGCCGCAGCGCATAGTGGCAATCTTCCGATCGCGGGTATTGTCGTAGCCTTTAGCCCGGCTGTCGTCGCCCTTATAGCCAGAGTTGTGCTTGGTCAACGCTTGACGGTGCCTCAATCAGTCGGCGTAGTTGGAGCTTTGGCGAGCATCGTGCTATTTGCTGTATCGGCTACGTGAGCTAGGCGCTTTACTCCCCGGACTGGTGCGTCACTGGCCGTGGAGGGCGGCGTGGAGCAGGTTGAGGTCGGCTTTGGGGGTTCGGTCGGCGGTGAGCAGGCCGTTGATCTCCTGGTAGGTGTCGGTGAGCTGGGTCCAGCAGGCGCCAGCCAGACCGGTGCTGGCATTTACTGCTGCCCACAGATTGCGGTAGCGGCGCAAGAAGTCGTCGGGGGAGCGCGCTGGCTGGCCGTAGCCCCAGCCTGCGGGTTGTTCAGTGCTGGCGTGCAGTGCGATGCCACCGAACTCCGAAAGTATGACGGCCCGGCCGTCAGGTCCTTGCCGTTTCAGGTCGGCCAGTCGGCCGTCGGGGCGGCGGCGGGCCAGGGTATCGGCTACCGCCTGCGGGGTGGCGTAGCGCATGGTCAGCATGGTGGGGTCTTGATCGTAATCGTGCACGCCGATGATGTCGCCACCGGCGGTTTCCCAGCCATCGTTTACGGATACCGGCCGGCTCCCGTCGAGCGCATCGACGACGGCATGGAGGGCTTTTAACAGCGCCTGCTGGTTCGCCTCGGTTTCCACCTGCGGAACACCCCACGACTCGTTAAGCGGGACCCAGGCCACCACCGAGGGATGGCCGCGGTGAGCGCGGACTACATCGAGCCATTCGGCGACCAAGCGCTGTGCCGAAGTGGGACCCGGTCGGTAGACGCTGGGCATCTCCACCCAGACCAGCATCCCGAGCTGATCGGCCCACGCGAAATAGCGTGGATCTTCGGTTTTCTGGTGCTTGCGCGTGCCGTGGAAACCCAGCGCCCGGGTCAGCGTCAGGTCACTGCGCAGGGCCGCGCTGTCCGGCGGGGTGGCTCCGGTGCGCGGCCAGTAGCCCTGGTCGAGTACCAGCCGCAGCCGCAGCGGACGCCCATTAAGCAGAAATGCGCCGTCGTCACACTCGACGCGGCGCAATGCCGTGTAGCTTCGTACCTCGTCGATCACGCTGTCTGCGGTGTCGAGCAGCGCAACTTCGGCCTGGACCAGGCTCGGTCGTGATGGCCACCACAGCAGTGCCTCCCGGTCATCAACACCTCCATCGCCCAGCCGGAAACATCGCTGCGCCTCTATGCCGTCGATGCGCAGGGTGTCGTCAACCAGCAGACGTTGCCCGGACCGGAGTCGCACCCGAAGTCGGGCCTCCTGGCGCGGAACAGACAGCCGTACCCGCAGCCCCACCTCTGACGTCATGGGATTGCCGGACCAGTCGAGCTGGGCGACATGCTGCTGCGCGAGATGCTCAAGCCACACAGTGCGCCAGATGCCCGTGGTGCGCGGATACCAGATCTCGTGCGGCTGGTCGCGCCAATCCTGCTTGCCCCGCGGCGAATCCAGGTCTGCTGGGTCGTCGTCGGCACGCACCACAAGGTCGGCGCCGTCACTGAGATGCTCGGTGATATCGAGGGCAAACCCGGTATATCCACCCTCGTGGCTGGCCACGCGCGCACCGCCGACCCACACCTCAGCGCAGCGATCGACAGCCCCGAAGTGCAACACGGTACGCAGGCCAGGCCGCGCCGCGGGCAGCGAACGCCGATACCACACCCGATGCAGCGGTCCTTTCCATTCGATCCCGCTCGCCGGTGCCTCCGGTGCAAACGGCACGACGATGCGGTCGGCAAAAGACACCCGTCCGGGTCCGGCGGCTGCCGCATCCGGATCGGCGGCAAAATCCCAGGCACCGTCCAGCGAGATCCAGGGTCGCCGCAACAACGGCTGCGGATGGGTGGTGGCGGCGCTCGCCTCGTACTCCACGTCCCGCTGCGACACGCCGAGTGCCCCTTACCAATTACCACCGAGCGAACGGACCAAGCGTCCGACAGGGTAAACGCATCGCGGACAGCCTGCCGTAGCCCTGGTTCGAGCGGCCGAGCAGCTGGCACCGACGCAGCCGGCCAACCCAGTCATTCGGGCACCAAGCGACGACTGGACGGTGCCGCTTACGTTGCTGGCGCCCGGTGGACCGACTAACGCCAGCTGCCGTCTCAATCAAATGTCATAATGTGTCTTATCGGATCAAGATGGTAGGAGAGCGGAGAAGCCTTCATCCGGCTGGACCCACCGAGACTGTGCGGCAAGAAACGTGTTGCCATGTTCGCATACGGATGATCTTGCTGGGCGGTGCGGCAGCGGACCCGACCATGGTGAGCCGAGCCCACTGCTGTCGCCGCACGCCAACGCCGATGTCACGAAACGGTCTGGTGCTGGGTCGTACTCATGAGCGCTGGCGGCATGGGCGCTCGGTGAGGACTGAACCGACATGGGAGGTTGACGATGGCCCGGATTTCGCTGGAGCCACGCCGGGGCATGGTGGTACGGCTGGGCGAGATGTACGCCCGCCTCCGGTTCGGCAGAGTTGCCGATCCAGTTCGGGCGATTGGGCACAGTCCAGGCGTCATGGTGGGGCTTGGCCTGCTGGAAATGGCGGCGGCGCGCTGGCACCGGGTCGATCCCAAACTTACCCACCTGGCCTTGATGGCGTCGGCTGCCCGGATCGGCTGCTCGTGGTGTGTTGACTTCGGCTACTGGGAGGCCGAGCACCTCGGTCTGCCGGCGGAGAAGATCCGCGAGGTATCGCACTGGCGCGACAGCGACGCGTTCAGCGAGTTGGAGCGGCTTGTGCTGGACTACGCCGAGGCGATGACCGAGACGCCGCCAACCGTTACCGACGAGCTGGTCGCGCGGTTGCAGCGCCACCTCGATGATGCTCAACTCGTCGAGTTGACGACGACGATCTCCTTGGAGAACCTGCGCTCGCGTACGAACACCGCGCTTGGCCTGAAGAGCGAGGGCTTCTCCGACGCCTGCGCGGTCAGGCCCGTCCTTCGGTGAGGATCGCTGGCATGGCTGGGGAGGAACAGGTCTTCGCCGAGCATCGTGGGCTGCTGTTCGGCGTGGCGTACCGGATGCTGGGCAGCGTGGCGGACGCCGAAGACACAGTGCAGGACGCCTGGCTGCGCTGGTCTGCGCACTCGGCGGAGCCGGTAGCGAACCCGAAGGCGTATCTGGTGCGCGTGGTCACCAGGCTGGCGTTGAACCGGCTGCGGGACACCGCCGCGCGCCGGGAAACCTACGTCGGACCTTGGCTGCCCGAGCCGCTACTACCCGCTGGTGACCCGACCGGCGACGCAGCGGCCAGCGTCGAGCTGGCCGAGTCCGTGTCCACGGCCATGCTGGTGGTGCTGGAGACGCTTTCCCCGCTGGAGCGCGCAGTGTTCGTGCTGCACGAGGTGTTCGGGTTCGATTACCGCGAGATCGCTGCGATGGTCGAGCGCAGCGAGCCCGCCGTCCGCCAGCTCGCGCACCGCGCCCGCGAGCATGTGCAGGCGCGCCGGCCCCGGTTCGAGCCGGACCCGGAGGTCCGGCGCCGGGTGACTGAGGAGTTCCTCGCCGCTGCGTTCGGCGGGGACCTGCGCCGGCTGCTGGAGCTGCTGGCCCCCGACGTCACCATGTGGACCGACGGTGGCGGCAAGGCCAAGGCCGCCCGCCGCCCGATCCATGGCGCCGACAAGGTGGCGCGGTTCACCATTGGCATTGCCCACGGGGAGGTGCCGGAGATGGGCCTGCAGTTCCTCGACGTTGGCGGTGGTCCCGCCGTGTTAGTCACCTCCGCCGGCGAGCCATACGCGTTTGTCTCCCTCGCGGTGGTCGACGGGCGCATCGCTGCGGCATGGGTGGTGAACAATCCGGACAAACTCACCGCTCTGCAGCGCTGAAACAGACCAACACCGGCAGCCTGCTACCGCGGCTGCTCGCCGCGCGGTCGGCGCCCGCAGCGTGCACCGGGGTTTCCCCCGGCCGCCGCCGATGGCATTGGTGAATGTATGTGGGACTCCGTGTGCTCACGCTGGGGGCGGCCCAACCTGTGCACGTGGTGGGACTGCTCCACGGATATCCGGCAGCGACA
>DASQVU010000128.1:0-2101 GCA_035640615.1 Pseudonocardiaceae bacterium | reverse complement strand
ACTGCTGGAATACCCGGATCGCCCTGGCGTGATGGGCATCGTCGGCACGCTGCTGGGCCAGGCGGGCATCAATATCGAGGCGGCGCAGATCAGCCAGACCACAGCCGGAAACGACGCGATCATGATACTTCGGGTCGACCGGCCCGTTCCTGCCGACGTGCTGGCGGCTATCGGACCATCGGTAGGCGCACGCACCGCTCGCCCGATCGCCTTCGGGTCGTGAGTGGATAACAGTGCTATAACACGGTTACCGATTCACGACCGGCCCACGCAACCGGGGGCGCCGGTAGCGTGGCCTTGGTAGGCATACCCGTTCGAGTGTCCCCGTTTGGACTACCGCCTTGTGATGCTCTGCGTAGCAGCGGGTAACCTGCCCGCTGCGGACGGTCCCCATGGCGGGGGCCGAGCACTGGAGGTGGTTCATGCGGCTCGCGGTGATCCCCGGTGACGGGATTGGTCCGGAGGTGATCAGCGAGGCCCTCAAGGTCCTAGACGAGGTTGCCCCCGAGGCAGAGACCACGCCCTATGATCTCGGCGCCGCGCGCTGGCACGCCACCGGTGAGTTACTGCCAGAATCGGTGTTGGCCGAGCTGCGCCAGCACGACGCAATCCTGCTCGGTGCGGTGGGCGATCCCTCTGTGCCCAGCGGCATCCTGGAGCGCGGGCTGCTGCTGCGGCTGCGTTTCGAGCTTGATCATCATGTGAACCTGCGTCCGGCGCGGCTGTACCCGGGGGTGCGCAGCCCCATTGCTGATCCCGGAAGCATCGACATGATTGTGGTCCGGGAAGGCACCGAGGGTCCGTATGCGGGCACTGGTGGATTGCTGCGCAAGGACACCCCGCATGAGATCGCCACCGAGGTCAGCATCAACACCGCCTTTGGGGTGGAACGTGTGGTGCGCGACGCGTTCGCCAGAGCGTCAGCCCGGCCGCGCAGACATCTCACGCTGGTACACAAGACCAACGTGCTCAGCCACGCGGGATCGCTGTGGTCGCGCATCGTGGAAGAAGTGTCGTTGCAGCACCCTGATGTGACGGTGGCCTACCAGCACGTCGATGCGGCCACCATCCATCTGGTCACCGATCCCGGCCGGTTCGATGTGATCGTCACCGACAACTTGTTCGGCGATATCCTCACTGACCTGGCCGCCGCTGTGACCGGTGGGATCGACCTCGCTGCCAGCGGTAACCTCGATGTCACCCGGCGGAACCCCAGCATGTTCGAGCCGGTGCACGGCTCCGCGCCGGACATCGCCGGGCAGGGCATTGCTGACCCCACCGCGGCGGTGCTGTCGATCGGGCTGATGCTCGCCCACCTCGGTATGGACGAGGCGGCCCGGCGGGTGGAGGCAGCGGTAGCGTTCGACCTCGCCACGCGGGACCACGCCCACCCGGGTGGCACCCATGCCGTCGGTGACCGCCTCGCGGCCCTGGTCTCCTCCAGCCAACGCGTCGAGCGCGCCGGCCTATAGCCGGTTCGCAACCCCGATATGTCTCCATGTCGTGGTAGTGGGGGGTCCGTAGTCAGAGCGCGTCGAACTCGCCGTCCTTGGCGCCAAGCACGAACGCCTCCCACTCAGCCGGGGTAAAGATCAGCGTCTCGGAGTCCACGGGATTCTCCGAGCTGCGCATCGCCACATAGCCGTCCTGCACGAACGCGATCTCTAGGTGCGGTCCGTCCAGCTTTTCGGAGCCTGCTGCACGCTGCCACACCGCATTCGACAGGTCGATCGTGCCGCGGATGTCCTTTTTGTCGTCGACGACATCACTCATGGACTCACGGTAGCGAGCCGTTCAGAGCTCAGGATCTCCAGCACGTCAGCGGGGGTCGGCATGGCGTCGATTTCGGCCCGGATACCCGCCGGGGCGCGCCGGAAGCTCGAATTGTGATCAAGCACTCGGCGGCCGTGGCGATCGCGTCGGCGGACAGTGCGCCGGGTCGAAGCGCGAGTGCCGCTCCGGCGGACTGGCGGGCTGCCGCGTTGGAAAACTGGTCGGCGCCCTGCGGCAGGATCAGTTGAGGTAGCCCGTGGGCCAGTGCGTTGAGCATGATGCCGGCGCCGCCATGCGAGACGACCAAATGGCAGTGCGGCAACAGCAG
>DASQVU010000127.1:0-4596 GCA_035640615.1 Pseudonocardiaceae bacterium | reverse complement strand
CCACCGAAATACAGCGCCTGCCGGGGCGGCGGTCCCGCTGGTCGCAGATCGTCTCGGCGGCACCGAAGGGCGTCAACCCCGCTGCGCGCCCGATCCCGCCCTGTGGCGACGTTCGACGAAGAAAAGCGGGTGACGAGCGGGCTGGGCAGGCGGGATCGGGGTTCCGGGTTGACCCCGCCCGTCACCGCCAAGTGCTGGCCTGGTTCGCGGAGATGCTCCGCTGTGGTCGACTCACGTCAAGCGCGTATTGCTCGAAGGCGTTCAACAGCGCAGGCGCCGAGTCATCTCCCGTGCATACGGCGAGATCTGGATTGTATCTGCGGGGTCCTCGCAAACCCGATTGATCTTGTGCGGGGCTCAACGCCTAGGGTGTCTTGCGGGCATCGACTAGGGTGTCTCACGGGCGCGAGCCGCACCGGATGTGGCCATGCTTATGGCGTCCTGGAAGGCCAGATCCGCTAGGCCGCTGGTGAGGGTGTTTGCCTGCCCGGCCGGATCTGCGACTTCTCCGCGCCGGGTTCCGACAGAGGGGCGGTGCCTGAGATGACCACGCCCGAGCAGCAGACGGGCAGCGTCATCCGACCGTTCACCGTGCAGATCTCCGAAGAGGCGCTCGAGGATCTGCGGCGCCGCCTGGCGACGACGCGCTGGCCGAGTGCGGAGCTTGTCGGCGACCGCTCGCAGGGGGTGCAGCTGGCCACGATGCAGGCGCTGTGCCAGTACTGGGCGAGTGAGTACGAGGGACGGCGGGTCGAATCCCGGCTGAACGCGTTGCCTCAGTTCATCACTGAGATCGACGGCGTGGACATCCACTTCGTGCACGTCATGTCCGAGCACCAGGACGCGCTGCCGCTGATCATGACCCACGGCTGGCCGGGCTCGGTCATCGAGATGCTCGACTGCGTCGGCCCGCTCACGAACCCGACCGCGCACGGCGGCAGCGCCGCGGACGCGTTTGACCTCGTGCTGCCGTCACTGCCCGGGTACGGTTTCTCGGGAGAGCCGGCCGAGGTCGGGTGGGACCTCGTGCGGACCGCGCGGGCATGGTCGGAGCTCATGCGCCGGCTTGGCTGCGACCGCTACGTGGCCCAGGGCGGTGACGTCGGCGCCGGCGTTACCGACGCGATGGGACGGCTGGGCCCTGAGGGGCTGGTCGGTATCCACACCAACCTGCTCGTGCCGGCGCTCAACGACCCGGCGTCGCTGCCGCGCGACGGGGACGCGGAACGCGCGGCGCTCACCGCGATCAAGACCTTCCAGACGAGCGGGAACGGCTACTTCACGGAGATGGCCACCCGGCCGCAGACGATCGGGTATGCGCTGCTGGACTCGCCGACCGCGCTCGCCGCCTGGATGGTCGACCACGACACCGACGCCTACTACAAGATCGCCCGCGCGTTCGTCGACGGTCAGCCCTCGGGCAACCTCACCCGGGACCACATCCTCGACAACGTCACGGCCTACTGGCTGACCGGCACGGGCGCGTCCGCGGCCCGGTCGTACTGGGAGGCCTACGGACCGGACGCCCCCTCGGCGGCCAGCCAGCCGCTCCCGCCGCCCCGGATCCCGGTCGGCTTTAGCACGTTTCCCGGCGAGATCTGGCGGACGCCGCGCAGCTGGGCCGAGAAGTCCTACCCCACGCTCAGCTACTTCGGCGAGGCCGAACGGGGCGGCCACTTCGCTGCCTGGGAGGAGCCGGAGCTGTTCGCGGCGCAGCTCCGGGCCGCGTTCCGTCCGCTGCGGGGACCGCAGGTCCCCGAGTCCCGTCGCTGACCTACCAGGTCTGATCGCCGGCACAGATGAGCATCTCGTTCACCGCGACGCCGCACGCCCTGACCCGACAGCGACGGGCCAAGCCCGACGACAGTTCACGACCCGCAGCGGGACAGGACTCGTCGCGCCGGAACTGACTGGACCTGCGGCAGCGGGGTATTGCGCGCCAGGAGGTTGACCACGGTCTCCTACGAGTGTGACCCGTCACCGGGAACGCGACGCGCTTGCCGGGTCCTGAGAGGAGCTGGTGATGACTCAGCGGTACCGGACGCTGCGGGTCGCCCCGAGCGACGAGGGTGTGCTGAGTGTCGTGATCGACGCACCGCCGATGAACCTGATCGGGCCGCAACTGGTGCGCGAGCTGGTCGGACTGCTCGGCACGCTGGAATCCGACCAGGTGACCAGGGTCATGGTGCTAGAGAGCGCCGACCCAGACTACCTCGTCCCGCACATCGACCCGACCAAGGTCGCCGAATACACCGCCGAGGCGGCCAAGGCGGGCGGGCCGGATGACGCGTCACTGGGCATGTTGTTGCACAAGCTCAGCGAGCTGCCAGTCGTCACGATCGCGAAGATTCGCGGCCGCGCCCGCGGGGCGGGTAGCGAGCTGACGCTGGCCTGCGACATGCGGTTCGCCGCGCGGGAGAACGCGATCCTGGGACCGATCGAGGTCGGCGCCGGCACGACCCCGGGCGCGGGAGGCGTGCAGCACCTGGCCCGGCTGCTGGGGCGGGGGCGGGCCATGGAGGCGATTCTCGGCGCGGACGACTTCACTGGCGAACAGGCCGAACGGTACGGCTGGGTCAACCAGCGCTGCCCGACGCTGAACTGGACGCGTTCGTCGCGCGGCTCGCGCGGCGCATCGCGTTGTTCCCCGCTGAGGCGGTGCGATCCGCCAAGCGTGCAATCAACGAGCTGACCCTGCCTGGCGCGGACGCAAGCTGTTGGACCGGATTGAACGCCGGCTGCTCAAGGTGGGCGCCCAGCGGGCGGGTTCCTCCTCAAAGCTGGGTCGGCTGCTGGCCGACCGGATACCCCCTGCCGCGGCACCGAAAGCTGAGCGGGCTCGGTCGGCAGGACAGGTGGTACTGGCCTACCTGCGGTCGCAGGTCGAGCAGCTGCGTCGCTATGACCGGCTGGTGCGACAGGGCGCCCCGGATGCGGTGCACCAGATGCGGGTGGCTGCCCGGCGGATGCGCAGCGCGCTGCAAGCATTCGGTCGAGTCCTGGACCGGGAGGCGACCCGTGAGCTGACCGCGGAGCTGAAGTGGGCGGCTGGCGAGCTGGCCGGGGCCAGAGACGCCGAGGTGATGGCCCAGCGGTTTGCGGCGATCCTCGCGGAATTGCCCGACGAGCTCACGCTGGGGCCAGTGGAGGCCGCGTTGACGCGCGCCTTTGAGCGCCGACAGGCCGACGCCCGCCAGGTCGCGCTCGCCGCTTTGGACAGCGACCGCTACCTCGCCCTGCACGACCGACTTCATGCTTTGCTCGCCGACCCGCCGGTCACCGCTCGGGCCAGCCGCAAAGCCAAGCGCGAGCTGCCCAACAGCGTCCGGCGGGCCTACCGCCGCGTCAAATCGCGAATGGCCGACGCCGATCAGGAGCCCTCGGGCGACAGTCGTGACCTGGCCCTACACGAGACCCGCAAGGCCGCTAAACGGCTGCGCTATGCCACCGAGGCCGTCGAGCCCACACTGGGCAAGCCGGCCACCCGGTTACGCAAACGACTCAAAGCCGTGCAACAGCTACTCGGCGAACACCAAGACACCGCGGTGTCACGACCAGTGCTGCGCGAGCTCGCCGCACAAGCCCACCTCGAGGGTGGCAACGGCTTCACCTACGGCCTCATGTACGCCACCGAAGCCGCCCGCGCCGAACAAGCCGAAAACAACCTTCCCTCAACGTGGAAGCGGATGCGCAAGCGCAAAAACACCGCCTGGCTAAACAAATGAGTCCACAAGTGTCGGGCCCTAACCACCAGTGGTGATCTTGCGGGACCGGGTTAGTTGATCACCTGGCACAAATTGCGGTCGGCGTCGTCGACCAACGTCGCCGCGTCTAACGCCGACAAATGCTGCACCCACATCCGTAACTGGCTCGACAACGTCGCCAAGCTAGCGTGGAACTGTTTCCGTTGCGCACACACCGCTTCACCCACGAACACCGCCTGGTGGGGTTCCAGGGCCACCCGGTGCGCGCCGAGGGCGTTGAGGTAGGCGCGGGCCTCTTCCGTGGTCGTGGGGTCGGGGTGGGGCAGCGTAGTGAGCCGCGCAGCCTTCTCCGTGGCGGTTGGTTGCGAGCCGGGCAGCACGAGCGCCGCCGTCAGCGTGCCCCCGGCGAGTGCGGCGCCAAGGGGTATGAGCCACCACAACACTCGATACGAGTGTTGCCGTTGGGCGAGTCGGTGTTTGGCCACGGGGATCCCTGTACCGGGCGGCTCCACGGTCGGTCAAGCTCATTACCATCGGCCGCAAAGTGTTCGGCTATTCCTAACCAATTATTGTCCCAGAATATCGCGGCTAGTTGCCGTAGCTCGGCAACCACGGTGGTCTGTACCGACACAGTCGGTAAGGAATGTTCACAAACGTCGACGCTGGGGAGATCAATTTGTCTGCACGTCAGAGAGGGTGCGTTAGGCTGGCGCATTGACGGAAGGGGAAGCTGGGTCTGGTGTTCCTGGAAGGAAATGATCCCCTGCACCTCCCATGACCGGGGCAGCAGCGACGGGGTCAGCGAACACAGAAACGCCAACAGCGCCAACAGCACGCCGACGTGGTGCGGCCGGCGCAGGTACCGGCGTAGGTAACGGCGAAAGCGTGGGTA
>DASQVU010000126.1:0-2320 GCA_035640615.1 Pseudonocardiaceae bacterium | reverse complement strand
GCATTAAGGATCTCGTCCCCGGCAATTGGGACAATTACTTTTATCGCCATCATTGATGCCGGTTACGGTCGAGGAGCACTACGGTGACCAGCGCCCCGGTTGCTTCCACAAGCAGCGTAGTGGGAACGAAGGCCGTCCAGTGGTTCTCGTGCCCACCGAACAGACCGAGGCACTGAGGCGCTATAGATGTCAAGCCGCTGATGGCTCGGCGTCGGGTGGGGAGGTGATAACCTGGTAGATCTCCCGGGCGAGGTAGCGCTTTAGGCAGCGGATGGCTTCGCGGCGGGTTTTGCCTTCGGTGATGCGGCGGGTGAGGTAGTTGCGGGTGTGGGCGTCGCAGCGCAGTCGGCAGATGGCGATGCGGTAGAGCGCGCAATTGGCTCGTGGGTCGCCGGTGTACGCGCTGGTGCGGAGAATTGCGTGGTGGTCAGCGGTGAGCGGCGAGGGCACCTGATGCGGGGACGGCGTAGGCGACGATGTTGTCGGCGTACTGCCGGGTTTTGTGGTTGAACGCGCCGCCGCAGGTGATGATGACCAGTCGGGGTTGCCGGCTGGGAGCGAACACCTCGGCCGGCAGGTCGGCCTTGGGGGTAGCTGCGTAGCGCAGCGATCACGTAGCGCCGCGATCCGTGGTCGGTGCTGAGCATCAGTGGATCACCAGGGCGTAGTTCGCTCAGGTGGAACAGGGCTCCCGGGCCGTTGGCCGCGGTGTCGACGTGGCCGTCGAGCACGATGCCGCCCAGCCCGCTGGCAGGGCGTGCTCCGCCTTGCCACCAACCGAGCACCTGCGGGTTATCGGGGACGGCCAGGGCCCCACTGGGCAGTACCCCGACCGGCACGATCGGCGCGTACACGTGCAGCGACGGCACCGCAAGGCGCCGCGGGATCGCCCCCGTCATCGCCGTTGGCCCGGCCGCGGTGCCGAGTTGCGATGCCGGCAGCGCCGTCGGACCGGCCGGTGTCTGGACCGCGGGCATCGTGCCCAGCTGCGGAGTGGCAGGCGGGTTGATCGCCGAGCCGATACCGGCCGTGGCGATCAGCCCGAAGCCGACTGTCAATCCCAGGGACGCCCACCCGCGCCGCCGCCGGCTGCGGGTGGTCATTCCCGGCGGCGGCTGGCGAGCAGCGCACCCCCGGAGGTCAGCACGAGCAACGCGCCGCCACCGGCCAGCCCGGCGATCACCGCTGTCGGCATCTGCGGGTTCGCCGCCTGCCCACCAGAGCCGGCATTGACCCCGCTGGGCGGGTTCGCGCCGCTGGGCGGGTTCGCGCCGCTGGGTGGGTTCACGCCGCTGGGCGGGTTCGCGCTGCTCGGTGGGTTCGCGTTGTTGATCTGTTGGACCATCTGTAGGTGCTTTTGGGCGCTGGGTAGGTACGACTTGGCGAAGTCGACCACCTGCTGGTCGCTGCCCGACTGGATCTCCTGCTGGGTGTGGTTGATCGACGTCTGATGACCCTGGATCATCGCCTGCACATAGGCTTGGTCGAAGGCCGCGCCGGAGGCCGTTTGCAGCTGCTGGGCTTGCTGCTGCTGCTCCGCGCTGGGCGCATTCGGCAGCGTGACATGCAGGTTGCGCGCCAGGTCCTGCAACTTCGACAGCACCTGCTGGTGATCCGACGCGATTGTCTGGGCATCCTGGCGGATCTGCGGGTTGGTCGCCTTCTGCGCGGCCAGATGACCGGCCGCGACCTCCGCCAGGTCGGTTTGCGCGTTGTCTGTCATGAACGTCTGGTCCTGCTGGGACAGTTGGCCACCGCCCGGGCCACCCGGCTGCGCCGCGGCGACGCCGACTCCCGCGGTCGCCAGCACCGCCGAGCCGAGCAGGCTTGCGGCGGCCATCCTGAACTTCATGCCGTCCTCCTCTATTTCGCCGGTGGAGGTCCGACTCCCCCGACTCACGGTGCGGCTGCACCTGCGGGGGAGCTACCCCATCGCCGAAGACCAGAAACCGCAAAGACCGCCATGCCGGCGTGATCGCAACGCTCCCGACATGCAGACATATCGGGGTATGCCGCCCGGCTAACCCCGATATGTCTCCACGTCGGGGCATGAGGAGAAGTTGTGTTCCGAATGTTGGATGAGGTTAGGAACCGGCGGGGGCGCTTGCTCGATGTGCTCGGGCTGGGGTGTGGGTGCCGAATAACTCATCCACAGCGGTGACCAGCAGCATCGCTTCGAGGGTGGCTATTAGGAATGGCGGTGTGACTGCGGTGTCCGAGCTTCCGGCAGCCGACGGTGCGTGTGGGGTTCCAAAAGTCGGCCTGCGCCTTCGACTGGGTGATCGGTGTACTCGGCGGCCAGGGCATGATCGTGAACCGT
>DASQVU010000125.1:0-3275 GCA_035640615.1 Pseudonocardiaceae bacterium | reverse complement strand
CGGCGGCTGGGCAACTGGGCGGGCTGGTCATCGGCGGGGTGGATCCCTACGACCTACCCGACCCCCGGCTGGCTGAGCAGGCGCTGAGCCGAGCCAGGTTCGTCCTGAGCCTGGAGATGCGGCCCTCTGCCGTGACCCGGGCAGCCGATGTCGTGCTCCCGATCGCACCCGCTGTCGAGAAATCCGGCAGCTACCTCGACTGGGAAGGTCGCCGCCGGACGTTCGAAACCACCATCACGTCCGGCAGCAGCCTGGCGCGGGCGTCCCTGCCGGACTGCCGGGTGCTCGACAGTCTCGGCGTCGAGATGGACGTCGACCTGTTCACCCAGACACCGGCGGCGGCGTGGGCCGGGTTCGCCGCGCTGGGCACCTATCAGAACATCAAGCGGGACACCAACCGCCACACCAGCCGGACGGCCCCAGACCAGCACCCGGTGCCGGAGGCGAGCGAGGGAAAGGTCCTGCTGGCCACCTGGCGCCGACTACTGGACCGGGGCTCGATGCAGGATGGTGAGCCGCAGCTGGCCGGCACCGCCCGGCCCGCCATCGCGTTGTTGTCTGAGGCCACCGCCGCCGACCTCGGAGTGCACCTGGGCGGCAGGGTCACCGTTTCTACCCAACGCGGAGCTATCACGCTGCCGGTCGCTGTCGCTGACCTGCCGCCAGGCGTGGTCTGGCTGCCGGGTAACTCCGGACCGGCTACCGTCCGGCGCAGCCTGGGCGTGGGGCATGGCGCCGTGGTCACCGTGCGTGGTGGCAACGGCGGGAATGCCAAAACGGCGTGGGGAGGCAGGTCATGACAGCCACTGGCGCCTTGCTCGCTGACGACCCGCTGTGGCTGATCATCCTCAAGGTCATTGTGATCTTCGTCTTCCTCCAGGTCATGACCCTGTTCATGATCTGGATGGAGCGCCGGGTGGTGGGCCGGATGCAGCACCGGCCCGGGCCGAACCGGGTTGGGCCCTTCGGGTTGCTGCAGTCGCTGGCCGACGGGCTCAAGCTGGCGTTGAAGGAGGACATCCAGCCGGTGCTGGCTGATCGCTGGGTCTACGTGCTGGCTCCGGTGATCTCGACGGTCACCGCGTTCACCGCGTTCGCAGTGATCCCGCTCGGTGGGCAGGTGTCGATCTTCGGTCATCAGACCGCGTTGCAGGTCACCGACCTTTCGGTCGGGGTGCTCGTGGTGCTGGCCTGCTCATCGCTGGGTGTCTACGGCATCGTGCTATCCGGCTGGGCGTCCGGCTCGCCGTACCCGCTGCTGGGCTCGCTTCGCTCGGCGGCGCAGGTGATCTCCTACGAGATCGCGCTCGGGATGTCGATCGTCGCGGTGATCCTGTATTCGGGCTCGCTGTCCACCGCCGACATCGTGGCCGCGCAGTCGCGGCAGTGGTGGTTCGTGTTCCTATTGTTCCCCAGCTTCGTGGTGTTCTGCGTGTCGATGGTCGGCGAGACCAACCGTGCCCCCTTCGACCTGCCCGAGGCGGAATCGGAGCTGGTCGGCGGTTTCCACACGGAGTACTCCTCGCTGAAGTTCGCGCTGTTCTTCCTCGCCGAATACGTCAACATGGTCACCGTCTCGGCGATGGCCACCACGCTGTTCCTCGGCGGTTGGCACGCTCCATGGCCGCTGTCCGGCGGCGCCCTCGACCGCGGCTGGTGGGGCCCGCTGTGGTTCATCAGCAAGATGCTGGTCTTCTTGTTCGTGTTCATCTGGCTGCGCGGCACCCTGCCCCGGCTGCGCTATGACCAGTTCATGGCGGTGGGGTGGAAGCTGCTAGTGCCGGGCAGCCTGGTGTGGATCGTGCTGGTCTCCGCTGCACGCGCGCTGCGTGG
Source organism: Pseudonocardiaceae bacterium (assembly GCA_035640615.1). Classification (GTDB taxonomy): domain Bacteria; phylum Actinomycetota; class Actinomycetes; order Mycobacteriales; family Pseudonocardiaceae. The sequence goes on along the minus strand of DASQVU010000125.1, from coordinate 1,442 downwards.
TTCCGATGTCACGCCAGGCGAAATCGCCGTGGCGGGCGGCGTCGTGCTGGTCATGTTGCTGGTCATCGCCTTCCTGCTGCCGCAGGGCGGTTCGGCCGCTCAGACCACGGGCAGGTCAGGCGGAGGCAACGGCGCGGCGCAGCGCCGGTGGACGCAGGGCAGCGGCGCGGTGCCCATCGCCGGAGCGGACTACCCGGTGCCGCCGCTGGACCTGGTCGTGCCGGCCCCGCCACCGCGGCGCACCGCGATGACCGCGGCCGGGACGGATGGGGCCAGCCCGGTCTCGAAACCCAATGGTGGGCCACCAACCAGGAGGGAGGACGGCCATGGGGCTCCTTGATCCGGTCAAGGGCTTCGGGGTGACCTTCTCGACGATGTTCAAGAAGGTGGTGACCGAGGAGTATCCCGAGGTCAAGAAGATTCCGGCGCCGCGATTTCACGGCCGTCACCAGCTCAACCGGCACCCGGACGGCCTGGAGAAATGCGTGGGCTGTGAGCTGTGCGCCTGGGCCTGTCCAGCCGATGCCATCTACGTTGAGGGCGGCGATAACACCGAGCAGGCCCGGTACTCGCCGGGGGAGCGCTACGGTGCCGTCTACCAGATCAACTACCTGCGATGCATCGGCTGCGGGCTGTGCATCGAGGCCTGCCCGACTCGCTCGTTGACCATGACCAACGAGTACGAGCTGGCCGACGACAACCGCCAGGCCCTCATCTTCACCAAGGAAGACCTGCTGGCGCCGCTGCTGCCGGGGATGGAACCACCCCCGCACCCGATGCGGCTCGGCGAGACCGAGCAGGACTACTACGTGCAGGGCCCGACCCTGGAGCGGCGGTCGGGTGCGGTGGGCGAGGAAGAGCCATGAGCGCCCTGAGCATGTTGGCGGCGTCTGCTACCGACCCCATCGGGTGGGGGGAGACCATCGCGTTCTGGATTCTGGGCCCGCTGGCGTTGGCCGGGGGCCTGTTGATGGTCTTTGCCCGCAATGCGGTGCATTCGGCATTGTGGCTGGCCCAGGCCATGCTGTGCCTGGGGGCGCTGTACATGGTCCAGCAGGCGCCGTTCCTCGGGTTCGTGCAGATCATCGTCTACACCGGCGCGATCATGATGCTGTTCCTGTTCGTGCTGATGCTGGTCGGCAAGCAAAGTGCCGAGTCGGTGGTCGAGGTGCTGCGCGGTCAGCGCATCGCGGCCGGACTGGGGGGGATCGGGCTCGCCTTCCTCCTGGTGGCAACGCTGGGGCGGGCCTTCACCGGCGTCACCTCCACCGGTTTGGCCGGCGTGAACACCGCCGGCGGGGGCAACGTTGCCAACCTCGGCCGGCTGCTGTTCACCGACTACCTGTTTCCCTTCGAGCTCACCTCCGCGTTGCTGATCACCGCCGCGGTGGGCGCCATGGTGTTGGCTTACACCGAACGCACCAAGGAAGGCAGGCTGACCC
>DASQVU010000124.1:0-3766 GCA_035640615.1 Pseudonocardiaceae bacterium | reverse complement strand
GTCTGCCGCCTGCACTGTCACATCCTTCCTGGCTTTGTCTCATCCCCAGTGTGTCGGCTCTCGGCCAGATCCGCTCAGTGGGCGACAACACAAGTGTGTTCCTCGCTGTCTAGACAGACCCGGAGCAAGGGATGAGACGGCAGGTCCAGGAAAGCCAAACAGCGCTTCAGCGCGGTCGTGCAAGCTGCACAAGCCGAAGGCGTGCAGTTTGTCACGCATACGAGCGCTCAGCTAGCGAGCCAGGCCAGTTAGCTGGTCAGGCGGGCGATGGCGGCCAGCGGGATCGGTAGCCACGCAGGACGGTGGGCGTGTTCGTAGCCGACCTCGTAGACCGCCTTGTCCAGTTCGAACGCGCGCAGTAGCACCGCGTTCTTGCGTGGATCCGGCGCGAGGCGCGCGTAGCCGTCACAGAAGGCATCCTGGTTGCGCGTGGTCCAGGCCAGCGCCGCCGCGGCGCGCTGCTCGGGGTCGGCATCACCCAGCGGTTGATGGTTGGCAGCGTAGTCGAACGAGCGCAGCATCCCGGCCACGTCGCGCAGTGTCGAAGCTGGCGCGGTGCGCTCCGCCAGCGGCACCATTGGCTCCCCCTCGAAGTCGATCAAGACCCAGCGGGTGACTGTGCGCAGCACCTGACCGAGGTGCAGGTCGCCGTGGATGGACTGGAGCGGCACCGGGCCGTCGAGGTGGCGCACCTCATCGAAGGCCGCCCGCAGTGCATCGGCGTACGGCTCGAGTTCGGCCACCCTCCCCAGCACCCCGTCCAACCTGCGGTGCATGCTCGCGGCCAGCCCATCAAGGTATCCGGTGGTGGCCGGCGACGTGCCCAGGGCAGTGGCCAGATCGGCATGGACGGCAGCTACTGCATGGCCCAGCCGGTGTGCTTCGGAGGCGAAATCACCGCCGGCGTCCGCCGGGTCGATGGGTTTGGCCGGGCCGGGCGCACCGTCGAGGAGCCAGCTTTCCGCCAGCAGGTCGCGGACGCTGGCGGTCGCCATCGCCCAGCCGTCGGCGGCGCTGCGCAGGAACTCCGACAGCATCCCGTAGGTGACTGGTTCCCCATCCAGCAAGCCCTCGATGCTGCCCAGCGGCGCCGCGATGTGCTCGCAGCCCACCGCGGCCAGCGCGCGGTGCAGTTCCAGATCCGGGCTGCGACCGACGGCCATCTTGCGGAACAGCTTGAGGATGTAGGTCTGGCCGTACACCAGTGAGGTGTTGGACTGCTCCGCCGAGACCGGACGCGAGCGCTGTGCGGTGTCCAGCGTGACGCCCGGTTCGGTAGCGAACCGCAGCCCGTCGATCTCCGCGCCGTGTGCGATTAAGTCCAGTAGCACGGCGGTGAGTTCGGCGTCGTGCACCGCCTGGTACACCGCGTGATCGCCGCACGCGGCGACCCAGGCGTGCCCGAGTGACTCGGGCAGGTCGCTGCGTACGCCGAGCAGGAACTGGTAGCGGTCCCGGTGTGGCTGCCCCTGGTCGACCTCGACGACGGCGTGAATCAGCCGGGGATCCGATCCGGCGAGATCGGTGGCGCGGACCGGAATGACCGCACGCACCGGCCGGTCCTTGCCGGCGAACCACCGCTGCTCGGGCAAGACCGCGGCCAGTGAGCCGGAGATGTCGGCAACGAGGTCAGCAGCGGTACTGATCACGGGTCACGCCCCGGTCTCGGCGGTTCGATCTGGAACCAGTAGAAGCCGTGCCCGGGAAGGGTGAGCAAGTAAGGCAGTTCGCCGATCGGTGGGAAGCGCACCCCGCCGGTCAACTCCACGGGCACTCCGCCCTCATGCTCGGACAGGTCCAGCTCCACTGGTTGGGGGAAACGGGACATGTTGTTGACGCACATGACCACGTCGCGCCCGTCGGCGGGGTAGGTGCGTAGGTAGGCCAGCACGCTGGGATTGGACGAGCCGAGTTCGGTGAAATCGCCCAACCCGAAGGCCGGGTGCTGCCGGCGTACCTGGATCATTCGCCGCGTCCAGTTCAGCAACGACTGCGATGAGGCTTGTTGTGCTTCGACATTGAGCGCCTGGTATCCATACACCGGATCCATCAGTACCGGCAGGTAGATGCGGCCCGGATCGCAGCAGGAGAACCCAGCGTTGCGGTCCGGAGTCCACTGCATCGGCGTTCGCACACCGTCGCGGTCACCCAGCCAGATGTTGTCTCCCATCCCGATCTCATCGCCGTAGTACAGCACCGGGGATCCCGGTAGTGACAATAATAGCGCGGTGAACAATTCCAGCTGGTTACGGTCGTTGTCCAGCAGCGGCGCCAGACGTCGACGGATGCCGATGTTTGCCCGCATCCGTGGATCCTTGACGTACTCACTGTACATGTAGTCGCGCTCCTCGTCGGTGACCATTTCCAAGGTCAGCTCGTCGTGATTGCGCAGGAAAATTCCCCACTGGGCGTTGGCCGGGATGGGGGGAGTCTGGGCGAGGATTTCCGAGATCGGGAACCGGGATTCCCGGCGGACTGCCATGAAAATGCGCGGCATCAGCGGAAAATGAAAGGCCATGTGGGCTTCGTCGCCGCCAACGCTCGGGTCGCCGAAGTACTCCACAACGTCAGCCGGCCACTGATTGGCTTCGGCTAGCAGCACCCGGTCCGGATATTCGTCGTCGACCACCTTGCGGCAGCGTTTGAGGAATTCGTGCGTGCGTGGCAGGTTCTCGCAGTTGGTCCCTTCCTCCTCGAACAGGTAGGGCACTGCGTCCAGCCGGAAGCCGTCGATGCCCAGGTCCAGCCAGAACCGCAGCACGTCGATCATCGCGTCGCCGACTGCCGGGTTGTCGTAGTTCAGGTCAGGTTGGTGGGAAAAGAACCGGTGCCAGTAGAACTGCCCGCGCACTGGATCGTATGTCCAGTTCGACGCCTCGGTATCGACGAAGATGATCCGGGCATCGGCATAGCCGGTATCGGTGTCCCGCCACACATAGTAGTCGCCGTAAGGACCGTGCGGATCTCGCCGGGACTCCTGGAACCAGGGGTGCTGGTCGGAGGTGTGGTTCATGACCAGATCGGTAATGACCCGGATGCCGCGCTTGTGCGCCTCGTCCAGCAGCACCACGAAATCCTCGACAGTGCCGAACTCCGGGAGAACCGCCCGGTAATCAGAGATGTCATAACCACCGTCGCGCAGGGGGGAGGCGTAGAACGGCGGTAACCACAGGCAGTCAATGCCCAGCCACTGAAGGTAGTCGAGCTTTTTCGTCAAGCCGGTCAAGTCACCGGTGCCGTTGCCGTCAGAATCGTGAAATGCCCGGACCAGCACCTCATAGAAGACCGCCCGCTTGTACCAGTACCGGTCTGACGGGGCGGCTTTGGCGTGCTCGAAGTCCCCGGCTTGTGGTTCGACCAGGTGGCCGTCGGGGTGCACCGCTTCACCGGTGTGTGGCACTCCTTCCAGGTCGGAAGCGGACTCGGCGCGGAGATCAGCAGACAACATTTGCGATGTGACCTTCGTGGGGAGTGAACGGGGCACTGCGCGACCGGACGGTTTACCAGTATCGATGCTTCCACCCTGCAAGCAGGTCTCAGGCCCAGTCGTACCCGTCCGGGCCCGGGAACGCAAAACGAGCTACCGTCAGGCGGGCCCCAGAACTCCTGACTTGGCGGGGGATCGGGAAGGGAGTGCGTGATGGTGGCGAGCGACCGGATCCCGCTGCGGCGGCTACCGGCGTGGACGTGGGCTGGGCAGGAGCCTACCTGGCGCGACGCCCGGCCCGGTTTGATCTCCGAAGCGCTGAAGCGGGCGCAGGCCCGT
>DASQVU010000123.1:0-5678 GCA_035640615.1 Pseudonocardiaceae bacterium | reverse complement strand
AGCTGCACCTGTCGGTACGTGCCGTCAGCTACCGCCTCAACCGCATCGCCACCCTCACCGGCCTGCATCCCGGCAACCCTGCCTCCCGCTACACGCTGCACACAGCGGTACTCGGCGCGCGTGCGATCGGTTGGCCCGACGATACCGAGGTTATTGCGCAGTTCCGGCAATGAAGCCAGCTCAATAATGGCTGACTATCCACGTGCGGTGGGCGGTCTCGGCAGCCACACTGGTTCTCATCAGGTTACCCAGCGTCCTCAAAGAGTCACGAGAGAAAGGCATGCCATGGCATCGCTGATTGACCGCATCACCCAGCTGGCGCGTAGCCCGCAGGGGCAACGGCTTGCGCAGCGCGCCCAGCAGCTCGCCCGGGACCCCAACACCCGCCGCAAGATCGAAGATCTGCGGGCTCGCTGGCTGAAAAAACGTTGATCATCCGAGTCGGACATTGCGGAGGAGGAAATGTCAAGGCTGGGTAACGGCCTGAAAACCGCGCTGCTGCTGGGCGGACTCTCCGTCCTGATCTTGCTGATCGGGCAGGCGCTGGGTGGCACGTCGGGGTTGCTGATCGCGGGCGTCGTGGCGCTCGGGATGAACGGGGTGTCCTACTTCTACTCTGACCGGCTGGCCTTGCGGGCCATGCGCGCCCAGGAGGTCGGCCCGCACCAGGCGCCCCGGTTGCACGCAATGGTGGCTGAGCTCGCCGCTGGCCAGGGGCTGCCCATGCCGAGGGTTTACATCAGCCCGTCGGCGACCCCCAACGCGTTCGCCACCGGCCGCAACCCGGCGCACGCAGCGGTCTGCGTCACTACCGGCATCCTCGAGGTGCTCAACGAGCGCGAGCTGCGTGGCGTGCTGGGCCACGAGATAAGCCATGTCGGCAACCGGGACATCCTCATCGCCTCGGTCGCCGCCGGCCTGGCCAGCATGGTGATGATCCTGGTGAACCTCGCCCAGTTCGGCGCCCTGTTCGGTTTCGGCGGCAACGACGAGGACTCCGGTCCCGGTTTCCTGGAGATCATCCTGCTGGCGCTGCTGGGCCCGCTGGCCGCGGGGCTGATCCAGGCCGCGATCAGCCGTTCGCGCGAGTATGCCGCCGACGCTTCGGGTGCTCAGGCCACCGGGGACCCGCTGGCACTCGCCGACGCCTTGGCCAAGATCGAGCGGGCGACCCAGGTCAGGCCGCTGGTGGGGAGCACCGGTACCGGACCGGTGAGCGCATTGATGATCGCTAACCCGTTCTCGGGGCGAACCATGATGCGGATGTTCTCCACCCACCCCGACACCGCCGACCGCATCACCCGGCTCCGGGCTATGGCCTTAGCCGGACGGCGCTGACACACAACAAGGAGGAACAACCCTTATGGGTCTGCTCGACAAGTTCCGCGAAACCATCGGCAGTGGTCTGGGTGGGTCCGGTGGCAGCGCCGCCGGGCGCCCCACCTCAGGACGAGATCCCGATGAGGTGGCCGTGGAGCGTTACCGCTACATGTTGCGTACCGCACCGCCCGAGACCCTGGAGCAGGCCCATGCTGAGGCCTTCGCGAAGCTGACCCCTGACCAACGTCGCAAGGTGCTGCAAGATCTCGGCACCACCGTGCCCGCTGCCGAGCGGGCCACCTCGGACGATCCGCAATCGTTAGCCCGGATGGCTACCCGCGCCGAGATGCGCGAGCCCGGCACGATGGAGCGGGTCCTGGGTGGTGGCCGCGGCGGCATGGGGATGGGCGGCGTCATCGCCGGTAGCTTGCTCGCCAGCGTGGCCGGTGCATTCGTGGGCACCGCGATCGCTGATGCGTTCCTCGGCGATGAGCTCGGAGGCGACGCGCTGGCCGGCGACGAAGGTATGGCCGTCGACGACCCTGGTCTTGATCCGGGCGGCGAGAGCATGGGCGATTTCGGCGCAATGGACGAGTTCGGTATCTGAAGCGCACACCCCGACATGGAGACATATCGGGATCTTTCGGGGCTGAGCAGCCCGATATGTCTCCATGTCGGAGCGGGGAAGGGGGAGGACGGGGACGGGTGCGGTGCTGGAGATCAGCGGGTTCACCTGGGCGGTGACGATCGGGCTCGTCGTAAGCCTGCTGGCCTTCGATCTCGGTCTGGCCGCGACCCGGCCGCACCGGGTCGGCTTCAAGGAGGCGGTTGCCTGGTCGGTGTTCTACATCGCCGTCGCAGTGTTGTTCGGCCTCTGGTTCGCGCTGGCTTACGGCGGCGAGTTCGGCGCGGAATACTTCGCAGGCTACCTCGTCGAGAAGAGCCTCTCGGTCGACAACCTGTTCGTCTTCGTGATCATCATGACGACATTCGCGGCGCCCGAGGAATACCAGCAGAAGGTGCTGACCTTCGGCATCGTGCTGGCGCTGATCATGCGCGGGATCTTCATTGCGGTGGGTGCCACGCTGATCTCCCTGTTTACCTTCGTGTTCGCGCTCTTCGGGCTGCTGCTGATCTACACCGCTGGGCAGCTGTTCCGGCACCGCGACACCGATCCCGATGTCGAGGACAACGCCGTGGTCAAGGCCGCGCGCAGGGTCCTGCCGGTCAGCGGCGACTATGTCGGCGGCAAGCTCGTCACCCAAGTGGACGGGCGCCGCATGGTCACACCACTGTTCATCGTCCTGGTCGCGATCGGCGGCATCGACCTGCTTTTCGCGCTGGACTCCATTCCCGCGGTGTTCGGTGTGACGGACGAGCCGTACATCGTCTTCGCGGCCAACGCCTTCGCGTTGCTCGGCCTGCGAGCGCTGTTCTTCCTCGTGCAGGGCCTGCTGGACCGGCTGGTCTACCTGTCGGTAGGGCTGTCGGTCATCCTGGCGTTTATCGGGGTGAAGCTGATCCTGCACTGGGCACACGAGGACGTCAGCACCGGCGTTCCGGAGATCTCCACCGCGGTCAGCCTCGGCGTGATCGTGGTGGTGCTGGCCATCGTGACGGTGGCGAGCCTGATCAAGACCCGCAACGATCCCACAGCGAAGGCGCATCCCGGCTCACTGCGCGCCCGGCGGCCCCGCGCCGAGCAGCCGCAAGCCTAGGACGGGATGCGGGCCAGGTCGGCGGCCCCGACCAGGCCGGCTTCGAGACCCAGTTCGGCGATCCGCAGCTGCGCCGCCGGTCGATAGCCGTGGCCGGTCAGCGACATGGCGAAGGCAGCGGACGCCGGAGCGCGCAGCATCTCGCCGGCAGCGGACACCCCGCCGCCGATCACGAACAGGCCGGGATCCAGTACCGCGGCCAGCCCGGCCATCCCCCGCCCCAGCCACGTCCCCACCGCATCGAAGCACTGCAATGCCGTGGGATCACCGGCCAGCGCGGCCTGGGTGATCATCTGGCCGGTGACGTGTTCAGGCCGTCCCCGGGCCAGGTGCCACAGCTCGCCAGCGGGAGCGTCCTCGAGCCGCTCATGGGCTTCCCGCACGAGCGCCCGACCGCTGGCGTACTGCTCCCAGCAACCCCGCTGGCCGCACCCGCACACCCGCCCGTCCGGCACCACCGCGATGTGGCCGAATTCGGCCGCCGCGCCGAACTGGCCGCGCACCAGCTGGCCCTTGATCACGATGCCGCCGCCGATGCCGGTGCCCACAGTCAAGACCACCACGTGCTCGCTGCCCCGCCCGGCGCCGAAGCGGACCTCTGCCCAGGCGGCCGCGTTGGCGTCGTTCTCCACTACCACGATCAGCCCCAGCCGGCGCTGCAGCGACGCCTGCAAAGGCTCATCGCGCCAGGCCAGATTCGGGGAGAACATCACCGTCGCGCGTCGCGCGTCGATGAACCCGGCCGCCCCTACGCCAACCGCATCCACGCCATACGAGCCGGTGAGCTCGGCCACCACGGTGACGATCGCGTCCTCGATCTGGCGCACGTCGTCGGCTGGGGTGTCCCGGTAGGTGGTCACCAGGACCTTCCCGTGCTCATCGACGACCCCGGCGGCGACCTTCGTGCCACCGATGTCCACCCCGATGGTCAGGCCAGCGTGTTCAGGAACTGCTCCACCTCCTCGATCGACTCGAGGACGAAGTCCGCCGCGGTTTCCCGCCCCGCTACGTCCGGGTCGCTGAGGTCGGCGACGATCACGCCGATGCCGTTGACCGGCTCCTTCAGGGCTTTGAAGGCATCCTCGTCGGTGATGTCGTCGCCGAGGTAGAGCGAGATGAACTCCGGACCGTCGACGCCGAGGGCCTGCCGCAGGTACTGCACGGCCCGGCCCTTGTCCCAGTCGACCTTCGGTTGGATCTCGTACACCATCTTGCCGGGGGTGCATTTGAGCTCGTCGGGATAGTCTGCCAGCAACTCGTCCACGACTGCGGTGACCAGCGGCTGGTGTGCGGCGTCAACCAGCCGGTAGTGCACCGCGACGGAGAACCGTTTGGGCTCGACGGCCGCGCCGGGCGCTGCTTGCAGCCGGCTGTGCAGCCGGTCGGTGACGGTGGCAAGCAACTCCTCGAAACCGGCCACGGCGTGGTGCAGCTCACCGATGTCGAACCCGTGGCTGCCCGCCACGACCAGGCCGTCAATGCCCATCCAGTCGGCGACCACGGACCGGTCCCGGCCGCTGACCACGCAGACCGTGGTGCGCCCGGCCAGCCTGCGCACCGCATCGCGGGTGGTGTCGGAGATGACGGCGTCCTGCGGCCGGTCCACGATGGGCGTCAGCGTCCCGTCGTAGTCGAGGAACACCACCGGCTGGCGACCATTCATCCGCGCCGCGAACTGCTCACGATCCCGCAACGCGTGCGGCAGCTCACCGACCGACACAACCTTGATCATACGGCTGACTCAGCAGTCTGGATGCAGACTGTCGTTATCGGGGCGCCAAAACAGCAGTCTGCATCCAGAACGCGAGGGTCGGTTGATGGTGGGGGTGGCGGTGTTGGGGGTGCTCCTGGTCGGGGTGCTCGGGTTGATCGGGTTCGTGGGCTGGCGGGTGGTGGGGCATCCGGAACGGATCCGGGCCGGACTGTCTTGGGTCGCCGAGCGCCCGGCGGTGGAGTGGGTGCGGTCGCGATACCCGCGGCAGTGGCAGTTCGTGGGTCGCCGGTTCGCGGCCGGCGAGGCAGCCGGGCTGACGTTGACGCTCGGCGTCGCGGCGGTGCTCGCGCTGGGGGTGGGTTTCGGGCAGGTACTCGACAGCGTGCAGGAAAGTGACGGCATCACCGTGGCCGACCGCCCAGTGCTGGGTTTTCTTGCCACCCACCGCCAGCCCTGGTCGATCAGCGCCGCAGAAGTGATCACTGACATGGGCAGCCCGGTCGGGGTGGCGGTGACCGGTCTGGCAGTGGGCCTGCTGCTGGCGTGGTTGCGACGTTCATGGCTTCCGCTACTGGTCGTCATGCTCGGCGGGGCCGGCATTGCGTTGATCAATACCGCGGTGAAGCGGCTGGTGGGTCGAAGCCGCCCACCGCAGTTCACCGCCGTGCTGGGTGAGCACGGCTTTTCCTTTCCCTCCGGCCACACCACGGGCACCACGGTGGTGTGGTTGCTGCTGGCGTGGATGGCTGGTCATTGGGTGATCGGCAGGCGGATCGGTCGGGTACTGGTGTGGACTGTGGCCCTGCTGATGATCGTCGCGGTCGGGGCCACGCGGATCTACCTGGGCGTGCACTTCCTCAGCGACGTGCTGGCCGGCTGGACGCTGGGCGCGGCGTGGGCGGTCACCATCGCACTGGTTGCTAGAG
>DASQVU010000122.1:0-2301 GCA_035640615.1 Pseudonocardiaceae bacterium | reverse complement strand
GTCGTGGTGGCCCCCCAGATCAACCGCGCCGCGGACCTCCAGCGCTCGCTGACCATCACTACGCTGATCTTCGCCGTCGTCGGCGTCGTGTTCTACCTGTTGCTGTTCGCGACATCCCGGGAGGCCGTCGAGCGTGACACCGCGCCGGTGAGCCTGCGCCAGAGCGTCGGCGCGATCAGGCACAACCGGCCGCTTCTGCTGCTGTGCCTCAGCGCCCTGTTCGTCCTGACCGGCCTGTTCATCCTGCAAACCCTGCAGGTGTACTACGCCCGCGACGTGCTCGGCAACGCGGACTACACCATCGCCCTGACGGTCCTCACCACGGGTGCCATGTTTCTGGTGAGCCCAGCGATCCCGAAGATCGTCGAGACCGTCGGCAAGAAGCGGGCGTACCTCTTCGCCGGTGTGATCACGGTGGTGGGGGCGCCGGAATCGCACTGGCCCCGCCCTCGGTTCTGGTGCTGCCGCTGATCTGCTTCGCCGTGTATGGCATCGGTATCGCCGCCGTGCAGGCTCTGATGTGGGCGCTGCAGGCCGATACTGTGGAGTACGGCGAGTGGAAGTCCGGCGTGCGCACCGAGGGTACCAACTATGCTGCCCTCTCGTTTACCCGCAAGGTAGGTCAGGGCATTGGTGGTGCCCTGGCCGCGTACGGCATCGGACTCGGCGGCTACATCGCCCGTTCCCCGACGCAGTCACCGGCAGCCTTGGACGCCATCCGGCATATCACGGGCTGGGGGCCCGCGCTTTTCATCGGAGCCGGGACCGCGATCATGCTGGCCTATCCGCTGACCGAAGAGCGGTTCCGGGCCATCGTCGTTGAGGTCGCGACCTCGCGCCGTGAGGATGCCGTCGCTGTCGAGATCGCCGCGTCCGAGGAGGTGTAGCTGGGGTGAATGGCAGTGGCGCCCAGGGCGGCCAGGACTTGCCACCGTGCAGACACCCTGGCCTACGGTGGGCGCGGGATTCGTCGCTCGAGCTTGGCTGCAACGCTGCCCGGCGCCCGAGCCAGGAGACTTCCGCAGAGGAGAACCTGCATGCTCCGACCCCGCGACACCCTCACTCGCGAGCGTAAGTCGCTCACCGGGCTCTGGCGGTTCCGGCTCGACGGCGCCGGCGAGGGCCGCGCCGCGGGATGGTTCACCCGCTCGCTACCGGCCGCTCGCGACATGGCCGTACCGGCCAGCTTCAACGACATCACCACCGACCCGACCGTGCGCGACTACTTCGGGGACGTGTGGTACCAGACCACCGTGCGCGTGCCGCGCGGCTGGGACGGCCGGCGCGTGGTCCTGCACTTCGAATCCGCGACTCACCGGGCGACCGCGTGGGTGAACGACGCCGAGGTCGTCTCCCACGAGGGCGGGTACACCCCCTTCGAGGCCGACGTCACCGAGCACGTCCGGGCCGGGGAGGAGGTACGCATCACCGTTGTGGTCAACAACACGTTGAGCTTCCAGACGATCCCACCCGGCGTCGTCGAAGATACCCCGAACGGCAAGCGCCTGCGCTACTGGCACGACTTCTTCAACTACGCTGGCATCCACCGCCCGGTGTGGCTGTACTCCACCGGCCGGACTTATCTCGCCGACGTCACCGTGGTCACTGGCCTCGATGGAGCCGAGGGCTCCGTCGAGTACCGGACCGAGGCCCGGGGCGCCGACGGTGCGCAGGTCCGGGTCGTGCTGCGGGACGCCGACGGCGTCGAGGTCGCGACCGGTACTGGTGCGAGCGGCACCCTGACGGTGGATAACGTGCACAGGTGGGCCCCGGGCGAGGGCTACCTGTACGACCTCGAGGTGCAACTGGTCGACGAGGGCGGGACCCTGCTGGACAGCTATCACCAGAGCGTGGGCGTGCGTACCGTGGCCGTGGAGGGCACGAAGTTCCTCATCAACGGCGAACCGTTCCATTTCCGGGGTTTCGGCAAGCACGAGGACCTCACTGTGATCGGCAAGGGTCACAACGACGCGTTTATGCTGCACGACTTCGAGTTGCTCAAGTGGATCGGCGCGAACTCCTTCCGGACCTCGCACTATCCCTACTCCCAGGACGTCCTGGACTACGCCGACCGCCAGGGCATTGTCATCATCGACGAGACGCCCGCCGTCGGCCTGAACATGGGCCTCGGTGGCGGGATCTTCGGCGCGCAGGGCTACCTCACGTTCTCCCCGGAGACGATCAACGACGTGACCCGCGAGGTGCATGCGCAGGCGATCCGCGAGTTGGTGGCCCGGGACAAAAACCACCCGTGCGTCGTGCTGTGGTCCATCGCCAACGAGCCCGAGTCCGACACCGAGG
>DASQVU010000121.1:0-2371 GCA_035640615.1 Pseudonocardiaceae bacterium | reverse complement strand
TCCACGCCCAAGGCGGACGGTGTCGCGACATCGGGCAACGGCGCTCGACGGACCAGGCGGAGCAGCGTGTTGCGGCTCGCCCCCAGCCCGAGTTCGCGGCCCAGGCGCGCCCCGGCCGTACCGCCCAGTGCGAGGCCCACGGCCGTGAGCCGCCCAGCCAGCCGCGCCGTCTTGCGCGCCCGAGGGGCAGTGACGCCGGGCAGGCGTTCGGCAAAGAGGCGACGCTCGCACCCTGCATTGTCGCAGAACAGGCGGCGGACTTTCAGGTTGACGACAACAGCGTACTCGCCCCACGGCAGGTCGGCGAGGGTGCGCTCGTAGCGGCTGTGGACGCGCTTGGACCGCCGGCCGCAGAGCGGGCAGCGCGCGGTGATCCGCCGGGCGCGCAGGGTGAGGGTGATGATGGAGGAGGCGGGCTCAAGGCTCCAGGTTTCGAGCCGGACGTTGGTCGCGTCCGGCAGCAAGCGAGAGAGAACGTTCACCCGCTCCTATATGGCAACGCCCAGACCCGATCATCGAAAGTGGCCAAGACCCCTAATTCGAGCAGAAATCCGCTCCGTTTGCGAGCACGAGCCCGGACGTTTGCGAGCGCCTACAGCTAGCTCGTTCCAACCAGTGACCGCCAACTTGCCAATGCCGTCTCAGGGCTTCTTGGAGATCTGCTCCGTGGACATGGCTTTCACCGGATGCCCCTGTTACCTGAACGTCTCGCCAACCCGCTCCAGAAGCGTTCGCTGCCTGGCATTCGCTGGTGAATGACAGAGAAACAGCTACGGCTTGGTTCCTTGAGAGACAGATGAGCTACTGTGCGAGGGCCACTTGCGGGGCTGGTGTTGCCGCCTCCGCCGCCGCCTTCAGCGCCGGGTAGAGTGAGCCCAGCGCGAGCAGCACACCGTTAGTCCAGCCGAAGCCGATCTGCGTCGCATACTCCCCGCCACGCCCTTCGTCACCGCCGGTGGTCATTACGTCGTATTTCTCGACGAGCTTGGCCTCTTGTTGGTACCCAGCGATCGTCTTCGCCACCCAACGTGTTGCGATCTCCTGGGCAGCGGCGTCGAAGCCGTAATTGCGCAAGCCTACCACTGCAACCCATTGCAGCGGTGCCCAGCCGTTTGGCGCATCCCATTGCTGGCCACTGTTCAGGAGCGTTGTGGCCAAACCGCCCGGTTGCACCAGTCGGCTCTCCACCGTGTCCGCAACCGCCTGCGCCTGATCGGCCGAGGCGACGTTGAGGAACAGCGGAAACAGCGTCGCCGCGGTCACGGCGCGTGTGGTCTGGCCCTGCCGCCAGAGATAGTCGGTGAACACACCATCCTCGGCATCCCACATGACCCGGCGGATCGCCTCGATCCGATCCGCCGCCCGTTTGGCATAAAGCTCCGCATGCTGGGCATCACCGCTCAACAGATAGGCCCCGGCAAGCGTCTGTTCGAGCCGCACCAGTAGGCTGTTGAGGTCAGGTGGCAATAAAGCGAGTGTCCGGATGCTGGTCAGGGTCTTGCCGTCGGCGAGCCAGCGGGAACTGAAATCCCATCCTGATTCGGCAGCCGCCCGCAGGTCGCGCCAGACCTCGCCGGCCGGGCGGTCCGACTGCATCGCGGTCTGTACGTCCTCCTTGTAGGATTCGTCGCGCGGTGCCGCGCGCTCGTCCCAGTAGCGGTTCAGCACCGACCCATCCAGCAGCCTCACCACGTGGCGCACCGCCCCGCCGGACCGCACCTCGTTCTCGCCCTGCATCCAGTAATCGTATTCGGCCTGGAGTTCCGGCAAGTAGGTGAGATAGGTACGGACGCCGTCCCGCTCGGCAACCAATCCAACCATCAGCGAGAAGAATGGCGGCTGCGAACGACTGAGATAGTAGCTCCGGTTGCCATTCGGGATGTGGTCATAATGGTCGATCTCGTAAGCGAAGTCCTTCAGCATATCGACCGCCAGCGCATGCTGGCCGTCCTGCTCCAACCCGAGCATGGTGAAGTAGCTGTCCCAATAATAGATCTCGCGAAAGCGACCACCAGGAACGACGTAGGGATAAGGCAGCGGCAGCAGGGTCGAATAGGGCGGGACCGATATCATTGAATGCCGCAGCACCGGCCAGAGGCTTGAGACGTAGTCGAGCAAATGCTCACCGTCCGAAGCCGGCTCGACATTGGGGCCGGGAGGAACCGGGCCATAGAAATACTGGCTAACGAAGCTTGCGAGATCGAAGTCGGGCGACGCCTTGGCGGCCTCGTATGTCTGCAGAATATCAGCAGGCGAGGCGATGGGGATCATGTCGGGGAACGTCTTACTGTCCGGGAAGACCGAGGTCAGCTCGACATCCCGGTAGAGGTCGCCGTATTCGATTGAGGGCGGCACCGGATAGTCGGAACCG
>DASQVU010000120.1:0-6783 GCA_035640615.1 Pseudonocardiaceae bacterium | reverse complement strand
CGCTGGTGACCATACTCGGCGCTGCCACTGTGCTGGTGTGGACCAGCGTGCTGCATCAGACCGAGAGCGGCTGCCAGGATGCTGACTCGTCCGCCGCCGCGGCGCTCGGACCGAGCCAGCACCTCCCCACCAACGCCCTGGATGACGTCACGCCTGCGCCCCCTCAATTCACCCGAGTGCAGGTACTCAATGCCAACGGGGTACGCGGTGAGGCCACCATGGTCGACGGCACGCTAGCCCAACTGGGCTTCGCCCCTACCACCACGCCGGCGAACGATCCCCACTTCCCCGATTTCGACCTGCACTGCTACGGAGAGATCCGCTTCGGCGCCGCCGGGCAGGCCGCGGCCCGGACGTTGAGCTTGGCGGTGCCCTGCGCGGAGCTCGTCCGCGATACTCGCCCCGACGCGGGCGTCGACCTGGCGCTGGGCACGAAGTTCCTCGCCATCAGACCCAACAGTGCCGCGCGCAGCGCGCTGCTCGACCTGGCTGGGCTGGGGTCCCCGGCACCGGCTGGGGCCGCCCGCGGCGGCCTGGCCGCCCAACCAGATCTGCCCTCGGGATCCGAGGCGTTGCCACCGCCGGCGGCATCCGTCGTCCACCCCGACCTGATCCGGCAGGCCCGCCAGGTGAAGTGCTGATCAGGCCGCGCCGTCACACCGAGTCGGAGCCGCACTGCGCCACCAGCTCCGCCAGCGCGTCGGCGATGCCTGGTGCGGCTGCGAACAGCAGATCCGATCCGTTCTGCGGTATGCGGACAACCGCACCGGCCTCAGCCGCGATCAGCGCGCCGGCCGCCCAGTCCCAGCGGTGCAACCCGTGCTCGACGTAGCCGTCCAACCAGCCGGCCGCCACCGAGCACAGATCAAGGGCGGCCGACCCCGCTCGGCGCAGATCCCGGATTTTGGGCAGCATGCCGGCGACCATGGCCGCCTGCCGGGCTCGCCGCTCGGACCGGTAGGAGAACCCGGTACCGATGAGCGACAGCTCCAGCCGGGTAGCCGCGCTGGCCCGCACGGCGACGCCGTCGCAGTCAGCGCCGCGGCCCCGCGCGGCGCTCCACAGCCGGCCGGCGGCGGGCTGCCCGACGGCCGCAGCCAGCGACTGCCCGTCCCATTGCACTGCTACCGAGACTGCGTACCACGGGAATCCGTAGAGGTAATTCACCGTCCCGTCGATGGGATCGACCACCCAGCACAAGCCTTCGGTCAGCGAGCCGGTCGCGCCTTCCTCCTCGCCGAGTACGGGCTCGCCCGGCCGCCACTGGGCCAATAGCCCCCGGGCATGCCGTTCGGCAGCGGTGTCCGCGGCAGTGACCACGTCGGTGGCGCTGGTTTTGGTGTGCACCTGCCCGGCGCCCTGCGCCCGCATCCGGACGATCAGATCGCCCACCTGCTGGGCTACCGCCACGGCCGTGGCCCGTAACTGCTCGATGTCCCCGGCATATTCACTGGCATGTCCACTCGACATCGACCCATCCGACCACAGCCCAGCAGGCAAATCAGGGCTAGGGTCTGATCCGAACTCCCCGCTTGGCGGTAGCCGCTGGCGTGGACCAGGAAGGCCCAGACGGGACCCGGAGAGGATAGGGATGGCCAGGACGCCCGGATTCGGGGTGGACGTCGGTGGGTCCGGAATCAAAGGCTGCACGGTTGATCTGCGCAGCGGGTCGTTGGACGACGAGCGCGTCCGCATCCTCACCCCGCAGCCCGCCACCCCGGTCGCCGTGGCGGAGGTGGTCGCCACCATCACCGGTGAGTTCGGCTGGCACGGCCCGATGGGCGTCACCTTGCCCAGCGTTCTCAAACGCGGCATTGCATACACCGCGGCCCATCTCGATCCGTCGTGGAAAGGTCTGAACGCGAATAGCCTGCTATCCGAGTACTGCCAGGTACCGGTCGTCGTGCTCAACGATGCCGACGCGGCCGGGTTGGCTGAGATGCGCTTCGGCGCCGGCCGCGACCAGGACGGCGTGGTTTTACTGCTCACCTTCGGAACCGGCATCGGCAGTGCGCTGTTCGTCGACGGGGAGCTGGTGCCCAACACCGAACTGGGTCACCTGGAGGTCGATGGCATCGAGGCGGAACGTCGGGCCTCCGCCGCGGCGCGCGACAACGAAGCGCTGTCCTGGTCAGAGTGGGCTGCGCGAGTCTCGCGTTACCTGCAGGTGCTGGAAAATCTGCTGTGGCCTGACCTGATCATCGCGGGAGGCGGCGTCAGCAAGAAAGCCGATAAGTGGTTACCTCTGCTGGAGTGCCGGACTCCAGTGGTGGCGGCCGCATTGCGCAACGACGCCGGCATCGTCGGCGCCGCGGCGGCCGCCGCAGAGGGACGCGTGCGATAACTGCCGCGATACTGCGCCCCCGTCCGCCACAGGCGTCGTTACAATGCAGAGTCGTACACTGGAACGTGGCACCGTCCCCGGGCACGCTGGATCGCACCGCCGTGATTGTCGGCACTGGCTCCAGCGGCGGGCTCGCCGACGGGAACCCGATTTCCGCACCGCGCCCGAACACCGACTGTTCCGAAAGGCCGTCCGTGGCAGCTGCAGAACCCGCATCCCGTCGCGCCGCGAATTCCGGGACCGAAAAGAAGTCTTCCGCCCGCAATGGCGTAATCAGTGATACTGACCTGAGCGCCGTTGCGTCCGGTCCCACCGCGAAAGAGAGCGCCGCCGCGACAACGAGTCGCCCGCGCGGCGCCCGCAGCGGCGGTGCGAAAGCACGCGCGAAAGCCCCCGCCAGCACCGTCAAGGCCAAGGCGGGCGCCAAGACTTCCTCGGCCGCAAAGCCAGCAAGTGATTCCCCGCCCGATGAGGGGATCGATCTTGGGGTCGATCCCGAAGTCGATCCCGAGCTTGACGGCCCTCCTGACATCGACAGTGGCCCTGGCGTCGAGGATCTCGTCGAAGTCGAGGTCGAGGACATCACCGTGGAAGCCGAAGAGGCGGACTCGCCCAGCGGCCCCGGCGCCGAGGACTTCGTCTGGGACGAGGAGGAGTCCGAGGCGCTGCGCCAGGCTCGCAAGGACGCCGAACTCACCGCCTCGGCCGACTCGGTACGCGCGTATCTCAAGCAGATCGGCAAGGTAGCGCTGCTCAACGCCGAGGAGGAGGTGGAACTCGCCAAGCGCATCGAGGCGGGGCTTTACGCCGCCGAACGGGTACGCAGAGCCGAGGATTCCACCGAGAAGCTCTCGCCCCAGCTGCGCCGGGATCTGCGCTGGATCATTCGCGATGGCGAGCGCGCCAAGAACCATCTGCTGGAAGCTAACCTTCGTCTTGTTGTCTCGCTGGCCAAGCGCTACACCGGCCGGGGCATGGCTTTTCTGGACCTGATCCAGGAAGGCAACCTGGGCTTGATCCGGGCGGTAGAGAAGTTCGACTACACGAAGGGCTACAAGTTCTCCACTTACGCCACCTGGTGGATCCGCCAGGCCATCACCCGGGCAATGGCCGACCAGGCTCGCACCATCCGGATCCCGGTGCACATGGTCGAGGTGATCAACAAGCTCGGTCGCATCCAGCGTGAGCTGCTCCAGGATTTGGGTCGGGAGCCGACCCCCGAGGAGCTGGCCAAGGAGATGGACATCACGCCGGAGAAGGTGCTGGAGATCCAGCAGTACGCCCGGGAACCCATCTCGCTGGACCAGACCATCGGCGACGAGGGTGATTCCCAGCTCGGCGACTTCATCGAGGACTCCGAGGCTGTAGTGGCGGTCGACGCGGTCTCCTTCACGCTGTTGCAGGACCAGCTGCAGTCGGTGCTGGCCACCCTGTCCGAGCGGGAGGCCGGTGTGGTGCGGCTACGGTTCGGCCTCACGGACGGTCAGCCGCGAACGCTCGATGAGATCGGGCAGGTTTACGGGGTCACCCGGGAACGCATCCGCCAGATCGAGTCGAAGACGATGTCCAAGCTGCGCCACCCATCCCGCTCGCAGGTCCTGCGGGACTACCTCGACTAGTTGGCGGCTCTTCGCGTACCGCCAGCTCTGGTCCCATCGGTCTGCACCGACCACCAACCGAGCGCCTGCAAGCCGGGTGCGAGTCCGCTCCGCGCTACCGAGAGGAACTCCGCTGGAGTGAGCCGGCCAGCACCGTCGGGTAGCGCGCCGAGCAGAGGCAGCCCCGTCACGGCAGGCAGATCAGCAAGATTGCATCGTGCGGCGAGGTCGGGCTGCGCGGGCCACGCGCCGATTATGATCCCGGCGCAGCTCAGCCCGCGGGTGCGCAGTGCTTCGGCGGTCAGTGCGGTGTGGTTGAGGGTGCCGAGTCCAGCGGCGACCACCACGAGCACCGGAGCCCCTGTGGCGGCGGCAACATCGGCCAGCGTGCCACCAGCATCATCCAGGGGTACCAGCAAGCCCCCGGCGCCTTCGAGGAGCACCAGGTCATGCCCAGCGGCGAGGTTCTGGGTGGCCGCGGCGGCGGTGGCCGGCGTCAGCGGCGCAAGGCCAGCGCGGCGGGCGGCCGTTGCCGGTGCCAATGGCTCGGGGTAGCGGGCCAACTCGCGGCCGGTGACGGGTGAACCCACCAAGCGGCGTATCTCATCGACGTCACCCGGCTGGCCGGCACCGACGCCGGTCTGGGTGAGCTTCACGACCGCCACCCGGCGCCCGGACGCCACCGCGACAGCGGCGATGGCGGCGGTCACCACCGTCTTGCCGACCCCGGTCGACGTTCCGGTCACCACCACTACGGTCACCGGGCCATCCCTACGGCAGGCACCGCGGCCCCGCCAGCACCGCAGGCAGGACCTGTGCCAGGTACACCAGATCCGGATCGGTCAGCGCTGCATGAGCCGTCAGCCGCAGCCGGCACGTCCCCGCAGGGACCGCGGGCGGGCGCAGGCATCCCACGCGCACCCCGCGCCGCAGGCATTCCGCTGCCGCCTCCACCGCGCGCTGCGGCTCGCCGAGGATCATTGACACCACCGCGGACGCCGGCGGGAAGGCACCAGCCGCGCCAGCCAGCGCCGCCGCTGCGGCGAGCACCCGGGCAGGCAGCGCCGGCTCGGCCCGCAGCACCCGCAAGGCGGCCAACGCTGCACCGGCAGCCGGCGGTGCCAGGCCAGTATCGAAGATGAAACTGCGTGCGGTGTTGACCAGGTGCTCGACCGCCAGCCGTGACCCCAGTACGGCGCCACCCTGGCTGCCCAGCGACTTCGACAGCGACATGGTGATCACGACATCGGGCTCGCCGGCCAGCCCGAGCCCGGCGAGCACCCCGCGCCCGCCGGGGCCGCACACCCCGAATCCGTGCGCCTCATCGGCCAGCAGCACCGCCCCATGCTGACGGCACACCGCATGCAGCTGCGCCAGCGGCGCAACGGCGCCGTCCACGCTGACCACCGAGTCGGTGACCACCAACGCGCGCTGCTCGGACCGGGTAGCCAGCGCGGTTGCCACAGCCGAAACATCCGCGCGCGGGGTCACCACGATCCGGGCCCGGGACAACCGACACGCGTCCACCAGCGAGGCGTGACTGGCCTCATCGGACACCACCAGCGCACCCGGCCCGGACAGCGCGGTCACCGCGCCCAGGTTGGCGGTGTAGCCCGAGGAGAACACCAGCGCTGCCGCGGTGCCGCAGAATGCGGCTAGCTCGTCCTCCAGCTGGGCGTGCAGCTTCGTGGAGCCGGTGACCAGGCGCGATCCCGTTGATCCGGCACCCCAAATCCGGGTGGCCTGCACCGCGCCGTCCACCACCCGGGGATCTTTCGACAGCCCCAGGTAGTCGTTGGACGCGAGATCGATCACCGACTCGAGCGCCGGTCGTGGTCGCACCACTCGCCGCAGGCCTGCGGCACGGCGAACCGCAGCTGCGTCGTCCAACCACGCCAGCGCCCCGTCCGGAGCGGGAAGCATCGTCACGAGCTGCGAGCCTACGACGCGCCGGCCCGCTCCGATCCGGAATGCACCTGTTCAACCTGCGCCGCCAGGTAGCCGTTGCGCAGCGGCACGAACCGCCCGGCCTCTGGATCGAGTCCCAGCATGCGGCCGGTGCTGGGATCGACGAACAGGCCAGTCACCATCACCCGGCCGGCCACGACCGCATCGCGGATCGCCGAATGCCTGCTGATCACCTCAACCTGGCGCGCCACGTTGACCATCGCGAGCTGGTCAACCTCCGGGTACCCGTCCGCACCCGCGGCAACCCCCACCGGGTGGCCCTCGCGCAACGCGTGCAAACTGGGCAGACCCCAACGCAGCCAGCTGCCCAGGGACCCACCGGCCATGGCGCCGTCGAGCAGCCCATGCATCGCGGTGCATTGCGCATGACCGCAGACCACGATCGACGGCACGGCCAGGTGGTTCACCGCATATTCCAGCGACGCGGCGACCGAAGAGCCACATTCCAGATCCGACGGCGGGACCAAGTGGCCGATATTGCGCACCGTGAACACGTCATGAGGCGCCACGCCGGTGAGCAACTGCGGCGCTACCCGGCAGTCGGCACAGCTGAACAGCAATATCCGCGGGTGAGCGGATCTGAACTCATCGACGAGGACAGTGCCGCCTGACGCCTCATGCTGCTGCCGCTAGCCGGCCAGATGATCCTGAGCGGCGTGATCAAGGTAGTCGGCCACCACCTCCACTACCACGTGGGTGCCTCGCGGCACCTGCGCCAGCACCCGGGACAGCCGCGGGATGGCCAGGAAACTGACCGTGCCCGCGACGACCACTCGCCAGGATCCCGGTTCGAGGCGCTGCACGTGCACTCCTGACCGGACGGCGCGGCGTAGCACCATGAGCAGCGACAACCCCAATCCGATCAGCACGCCG
>DASQVU010000119.1:0-6728 GCA_035640615.1 Pseudonocardiaceae bacterium | reverse complement strand
CGGGCCACCGCGTCAGATCCGGTAGCGCAGCCGGCCAGCAGGCCGGCTACGAGCAGAACAAGCAGCAGGTACCTCATACGGCGCTCACCGCGGGCTGGCTGTAGACCACCTCAACCAGCGCCTCGCCAGCGAACACCAGGCTGGTCAACGACGCCAGTGCGCACTGCCTGCGCCGCGGGTCATGCCACAGCCGCCGCTGGTCCAGATGCCGGCGCAAGGTCCAGATCGGGAGCTGATGGGATACGCAGACCGCCTCGTGCCCGGCGGCGCGCTGCCGGGCACGGTGCACGGCAGCCAGCATCCGCTCCACGATCTCCCGGTACGGCTCCCCCCACGACGGGCGGAACGGGTTGCGCAGCTTGGGCCAGAACCGTGGGTCGCGCAGCGCCCCGTCGCCGACCGACACCCGGCTGCCCTCGAACACGTTGCCCGCTTCGATCAACCCCTCATCGGTGACCACGTCCAAGCCGTGCATTGCGGCGATCGGCGCCGCGGTCTGCTGAGCCCGCAGCAGTGGTGAAGCTGCCACGTACCCGATGTCGTGGTCGCGCAGGTACGCGGCGACTTGCTCGGCCTGGCGCACCCCGAGCTCGGACAGCGGGAAACCGGGCAGGCGGCCGTAGAGGATCCGGTCGGGGTTGTGCACCTCGCCGTGCCGCAGCAGGTGCACCACGGTGCGGCTCACGCCGGCTCCGGCGCGCAGGCGGCGGCCCGGGCAGCGGCCGGCAACGCCGCGGCGATCACCTCAAACGCCTCGTCATCCAGCGCCGCCGAGACGAACCAGGCTTCGAACGCGCTGGGCGGTGCGTAGACGCCGTGCTCAAGCAGCGCGTGGAACAGCGCCGGAAACCGCCACGTCTGGCTGGCCTGCACGCCGGCGTAATCCCGCACCGGCCCGGCTTCGGTGAACACCACGCTGAGCAGCGAGCCCGCCGTCGGTACCTGGTGCGGCACGCTGGCGGCGTCCAGCGCTTCGGCCAGCAGGCCGCTCAACCGGTTCGCCGCGGCATCGAGCCGCGCGTAGACCTCCTTATCGGCGGCCCGCAACGTGGCCAACCCGGCAGCCACCGCGACCGGATTGCCTGACAGCGTGCCCGCCTGGTACACCGGCCCGGCGGGCGCCAGGTAGGCCATCAGCTCCGCGGCGCCACCGAAGGCCGCCGCTGGCAGCCCACCGGACATCACCTTGCCGAACGTGTAAAGGTCAGCCGGCACCTGCTCAAGCCCGTACCAACCGGCAGCAGAGACCCGGAATCCGGTCATCACCTCGTCCAGGATCAGCAGCGCCCCATGCGCGTGGCACAGATCGCGCAGCGCGGCGTTGAAACCCCGCTTGGGGGCCACTGCACCCATGTTGCCGGCGGCCGCCTCAGCGATGACGGCGGCGACCTCAGCGCCCCGTTCGGCGAACAGCGCACCGACCGCATCGAGATTGTTGTAAGGCAGCACGACGGTGTCCGCGGCCTGCGCTCCGGTGACCCCGGGGCTGCTGGGCAGCCCGAAGGTGGCCACCCCAGAGCCTGCGGCGACCAGTAGCGCATCGACGTGGCCGTGGTAGTGCCCGGCGAACTTGACCACCACCGAACGCCCGGTGATGCCGCGGGCGAGCCGGATCGCGCTCATCGTCGCCTCGGTGCCCGAATTGACCAGGCGGACCTGCTCAACCGGTGCCACCCGGCGCACGATCTCCTCGGCGAGCTCGATCTCCCCCGCGGTGGGCGTGCCGAACGACAGGCCCTGCGTCGCGGCCGCGCGGACGGCGTCGACCACCGCAGGGTGGGCGTGGCCCAGGATCATCGGGCCCCAGGACGACACGAGATCTACGTAGCGGTTGCCGTCGGCGTCCCACAGGTACGGTCCCGCTGCCCGGACCATGAACCGCGGCGTCCCGCCGACCGCGCGAAACGCCCGCACCGGGGAGTTCACCCCGCCGGGGATCACAGCGCTGGCCCGGTCGAACAGCCGAGCCGACTCGGCGGCGATCACGTCCGCAGCCAGCTCTGGACACAATCGAAGGCGCTGTCGACGGGCAGCGGCGGATCCATCACGGCGCGGCGCATGGTGACCCGAACAAAACCAATCAGCGTGTGCCAGGGCAGAGCCACCGTCTCAGCACCCCTATTTATCAGCTGCCGTGCTGTCATGATGCCTTACCCATCACCCGACGTGCGGCATCAAGCAGTAACAGCCCGGCGAGGGTGACCGCCCCGGTGGCGGCGGCCCACCAACTGCCCTCGACCCGGTTCATGGCAACGCCACGACGCACTGTCACGATCAGACCACGGTGCCAGCACCACCACGCCAACCCGACGAGCACGAGCGCGACTACCACTTCGGCCACGGATGGTGGAGGGGGCTTCACGGTCGAACCCTGCCATGGGCCGTCCGGGCGGTAGTCAGCGGGGACTGCCAGTGGTCGCTGGGCGCACCGCACCATGATCGTCTCCCCGCTGCGTCACAGCGCGGGGCGGCGGGGGCGGAACCAGTCGTTCGCCGGCCGCTGGAACATCATCGCGATCGCCGCGCCGACCAAGCAAAGTTGGAACAGCGCCTGCAGCGGGGTAACCACAGGCCCGATCAGGAACAGCACGCTCAGGCCGCCGACTACGGTGAGCACCACCCGCGCCCAGTTCCGCCCCGCGCGCCTCAGCAGGGCGAAGCTGACGCCGGCCCCGACGAACAGCAGCCCGAGCACGACCACGCCGACCACTACGGCGGTCGCCACGCTGCCGATCATCGAGTGGTCCATGGCGGGGTACTGGGCGATCACCGCGTTGATCGCATCAGCGCGGTTGCGGTCCCGGTGAACGAACCCGACCACGGTGTTGACCGCGCCGATTGCCAGGTAGGTGACCCACAGTGAGAAGGAGATCTCCACACTGCTCGGTCGCGGTCCGCGAGCCGGTACCGAGGAAGACGGCTGGGTTGTGGTCATGTTAATCAGTCCAACCAGCCGGCAGCCTGCACCGCCCAGTACGTCAGCACCAGATCAGCACCCGCACGGCGAATCGAGGTCAGTGTCTCGAGGACAGTGCGCCGTCGGTCCAGCCAGCCGCGGGCCACGGCCGCCTCGACCATCGAGTACTCGCCGGAAACCTGGTAGGCGGCGACTGGCACGTCGGAGATCTCGGCCACCGCACGCAGCACGTCCAGGTAGGACAGCGCGGGCTTGACCATCACAATGTCGGCCCCCTCGGCGAGATCGAGCGCGGTCTCCCGCAGCGCCTCGCGGGCGTTGGCCGGATCCTGCTGGTAGGTCAGGCGATCGCCGCGCAACGCAGATTCCACCGCGTCCCGAAACGGCCCGTAGAACGCCGAGGCGTACTTGGCGCTGTAGGCCAAGATCCCGGCGTCAGGGTAACCCGCGCCGTCCAGTGCCGCCCGGATCGCGCCGACCTGGCCGTCCATCATGCCGCTAGGGCCAACCACGTGCGCACCAGCCTGCACCTGCGCGACGGCCATCTGCCCGTACACCGCCAGGGTGGCATCGTTGTCGACCCGGCCGTGCGGGTCCAGCAGGCCGCAGTGGCCGTGATCGGTGAACTCGTCGAGGCAGGTGTCCGCCATGATCACGATGTCGTCGCCGACCTCGGCCCGAACGTCACGCAACGCCGTGTTGAGCACGCCATCCGGGTCAATCCCGCCGGAGCCGGTGGCATCCTTGGTGGCGGGCACCCCGAACAGCATGATCCCGCCGAGCCCGGCAGCGACCGCCTCGGCCGCAGCCTTGCGCAGCGACTCCCGGCTGTGTTGGACGACACCGGGCATGGACGGGATCGGCACCGGCTCGGTGGCGCCTTCCTTCACGAATACCGGCAGCACCAGCTGGCGGGCCCGCACCGAGGTCTCCCGCACCAGCCCCCGCATTGCCGCAGTCCCGCGCAACCTCCTCGGCCGACTGCTCGGATACATCAGCTTCCTTCTCCCACCGCCGTCTGGATGCAGACTGCTGTATTCAGGGCCCGAATTCCCGCAGTCTGCATCCAGACTGCGGGAAAAAGGGACGCTAGCGGCGGCGGGTTTTGGCTTTGCGGGGTGGGGGCAGGGCGCCTGCCGCGCGGAGCTGGGCGGCGTGGGCGGCTAGGGCGTCCACGAGCGGGCCGATCTGGGCTACTTCGGGTTGGACGTCGACGCGAAGGCCGAACTCGACAGCGGTTTCGGCAGTCGCGGGGCCGATACAGGCGACGATCGTTCTCGCATGCGGCTTACCGGCGATACCGACCAGATTGCGCACCGTGGACGAGGACGTGAAGCACACCGCGTCAAAGCCGCCAGTCTTGATCATCTCGCGGGTTTCGGCGGGCGGCGGCGCGGCGCGCACGGTGCGGTAGGCCGTCACGTCGTCGATCTCCCAGCCGCGCTCGCGCAACCCGGCAGCCAGGGTCTCGGTGGCAATGTCCGCCCGGGGCAGCAGCACCCGGTCCACCGGGTCGAGGACGTCGTCGAACGGCGGGAAGTCGGCCAGCAGCCCCTCGGAGGACTGATCCCCGGACGGCAGCAGCTCGGGCACGATGCCCATCGAGCGCACCCGCTCGGCGGTGGCCTCCCCCACGCAAGCGATCTTCACGCCGGCAAAGGCGCGGGCATCCAACCCGAACTCGCCGAACTTGTCCCATACCGCGCGGACCGCGTTGGTGGAGGTGAACACTACCCACTGGTAACGGCCGTCGACCAGACCCTTGACCGCGCGCTCCATCTGCGCCGGGGAGCGCGGCGGCTCCACCGAGATCGTCGGGACCTCCACCGGCACTGCTCCGTGCACCGCAAGCCGCTCGCTCATCACCCCGGCCTGCTCCTTGGTGCGGGGCACCAGGACCTTCCAGCCGTACAGCGCGCGGGACTCCCACCAGGACAGCTTCGTGCGCTGCCCGACCACCTCGCCGACGGTGACCACCAGCGGACCGGTGAGCTCGCCGAGGTCGCCGGACAGCGACGACAGGGTCGTCTCCACGGTGTGCTGGGTGGGCATGGTGCCCGAAGCGGTGACCGCCACCGGTGTCTCCGGGGGCAAGCCGTGCTCGACCAGCGCCGCAGCCGTCTCCGCCAGGTGCGACGCGGTGGCGTGCAGCACCAGCGGGCCCGGCACCGCAGCGAGCGCCGCCCAATCAACACCAGCGCGCACGTCCGCTTCGGTGTGGCCGGAGCCCAGCGGTATCCCGGCGAAAGCGGGTACCGCGGTGCCGGCGGGCACTCCGGGCACCACGTCGAACGGCACCGCGCTGCGGGCCACCGCTTGCGCTTCGGCGACCACGGCGTCCGCGGTGAGCGGATCCCCGGAGACCAACCGCACCACCGCCCGCCCAGACTTCGCTTCGGCAACCAGGTCCTTGGCGACGTCGGCGGGTTCGCCCACCGCGGGACGGACTTCGGTATCCTCGGCGGCCCCGGCGTAGACGTCGGCGGGTACGTCGGGGTCGACCACCAGCAGCTCGGCGCAGCTCAGCAGATGCTGCGCTCGCACGGTGAGCATTCCGGCACCGCCGGGACCGGCACCGACGAAGGCAATCCGTCCGGTGGTCTTGCTGACACGGCTCATTTACCTACTCGTTTCCCACTCAGGCCGGCGGACCTGGTCGGCGCGGCGCCGGGCTGACCACCCAGCTGCCCAGCACGCCGCCAGCCAGGCTCGGCAGCGGTCAGGTCTGCAAAGAAATGCGGTGCAGCGCAATGCGGCCCAATCATCACCGTCATCACGGGCTCCCGGACGGCTCGGCGGCCGACGCCGGTCCGATCGGCGCGGCGATCGCGGCAGCTGCCTGCGGATCGAGTTCGAACAGCTCCCGTAGAGCGTCGGCGTAGGCCTCCCCGCCGCCAGTCTCGGCGAGCTGCTTGACGCGCACCGTGGGGGCGTGCAGCAGCTTGTCCACCACGCGACGCACGGTCCGGGCCAGCTCATCACGGACCGCGGCATCGAGTCCGGGCAACCGACCGTCCAGCCGCAACAGCTCGGCGTCGACGACCTCGGCAGCTCGCTTGCGTAACGCAGCGACGGTCGGGGTGACCTCCGCAGCACGCTGAGCGGCCAGGAAGTCACGCACCTCCTGGGCGATCAGCCCGTGCGCGGCACTGATCGCATGGGATCCCGAACTCTGGTTCTCCAGGCGCTGTCCCACCGTGCTGAGATCCAGCAAGGTGACGCCGGGCACCTCTCCTACCCCAGGCTCCACGTTACGAGGTAGCCCGAGATCGCACACCACCAACGGGTCCCGGCGGGCAGCCGTTACCCGAGTGATCTGGTCGACGCTCAGCACCGCCCCCGTGGCACCGGTGCAGCACATCACCAGATCGACACCAGCCAGCGCCGCAGTCACCCCGTCCAGCCCGACGGCCCGGGCGGGGGTCCCCTCGGCCTCGCACAGCGTGGCCAGCCGCTGCGCGCTGACCCGGGTGCGGTTGGCCACCACGATCTCGGCGACCACGGCCCGGCGCAGCGCAGCGGCAGCCAGCCCGCCCATGGAGCCAGCGCCGAGCACCAACACCCGCCGCCCGGCCAGCCCCCCATCGCCGGCCGCGGCGAACTCGGCCGCCGCGGCGGCAAGCGCCTCGGACACCACGGACGCACCGGCGGCATCGATACCGGTCTCGGCGTGCACCCGCTTGCCGACCCGAAGCGCCTGCTGCACAACCTCGTGCAAGGTTCGGCCGACGCTGCCGGCCTGTTCGGCGCCTGCATAAGCGCTGCGCAGCTGGCCGAGGATCTGCGGCTCGCCGACCACCATCGAATCGAG
>DASQVU010000118.1:0-17683 GCA_035640615.1 Pseudonocardiaceae bacterium | reverse complement strand
GGTCGCCGTATCGTCTGCCCGGCATGGGTGATCGGGCGAACACCATCGAGTTCTTCGTTCACCATGAGGATGTGCGCCGGGCGCAACCCGGGTGGCGACCGCGAACGCCCGACGAGCGCCGGGCCCGGGTGCTGTGGAGCTTGCTCGGTAAGGCGGCCTGGCTGTTGTACCGGCGCTCGCCTGTCGGGGTTGTGCTGCGTACTCCGCAGGGATGGCAGCACACCGCGCGGCGCGCCGCGCGTTCTGTCGTGCTGGTTGGTTCACCGGAGGAGCTGACGTTGCACGCCTTTGGTCGCGATCGGGTTGTCGTTGCGGTCCTAGGTGATCAGGTCGATGTGGCCGGGCTGCAGAGCAGCCATCGAGGGCTGTAGCCCGCAGGCGCCCGGCGTGTCGCGTGCCCATGCCCGGTGTGTCGCGTTCCCATGCCCTTGTGTAGCGCTTTCCTGCCCGGCGGCATCGCGCCCGGCGGTATTGGCGCACCTCGGCCGATAAAGGTCCCCCCAAAGGTCAGGGCGCCGACCGGTAGCGTCCTGTCATATGGATGCCGTGCCGACGTCTGTGCCTGGTCAGCCTTTCGGCCGGGTGCTCACCGCTATGGTCACCCCGTTCACCTCGAGCGGTGAGCTGGATCTCGACAGCGCGCAAAAGGTCGCTCACCTGCTGGTGGAACAGGGTTGTGACGGCTTGGTGCTCAACGGCACTACTGGCGAGTCACCGACTACCACGGATGCCGAGAAGGCGGATCTGGTGCGGGTGGTGGTGCAGGCGGTCGGTGACCGCGCGTGCGTTGTGGCCGGCGCCGGAACGTACGACACCGCGCACAGCATCGCGCTAGCCCAGCAGGCCGCGCAGGCTGGCGCGCACGGCCTGCTGGTGGTAACCCCGTACTACTCACGCCCACCGCAAGCCGGGCTTATCGCGCATTTCACCGCGGTCGCGGACGCCACCGACCTGCCGGTGATGCTCTATGACATCCCGCCACGCTCGGTCGTGCCGATCTCCACGAACACTCTTTACCGGTTGGCCGACCATCCGCGGATCGTCGCAGTCAAAGACGCCAAGGGTGACCTCGGTGCCGGCGCAGAAATCATCGCCGGCACCGAGCTCGCCTATTACTGCGGGGATGATGCGCTCAACCTGCCTTGGCTGGCCGTAGGTGCGGCGGGTTTCGTCAGCGTCATCGGCCACGTCGTGGCGGACCGGTTGCGCGCCATGATCAACGCCTTCGATGCGGGCGACGTGACCACCGCTCGCGAGATCCATGCTTCCACGCTCGGTGTGATCCGGACTTTCAGCACGGTCGGTGGGGTGACGTTCAGTAAGGCAGCGCTGCGGCTGATCGGCCTCGACGTCGGAGCGCCACGGCTGCCTCAGGTTCCCGCCGACGCAGGACAGACCGCCGTGATCAAAGCTGCGCTCGTGGCGGCAGGGGTTCTCGCGTGAGCGTGCCCGCCGGCATCCCGCTGCCCGTGCCGGGCGTGCCCACCACAGCGCCGCCGTTGTTACCTGAAGGCGGCTTGCGCGTGGTCGCTCTTGGTGGCATTGGGGAGATCGGCCGCAACATGACCGTCTTCGAGCACGCCGATCGGCTGCTCGTGGTCGATTGCGGGGTGCTGTTCCCCGAGGACGATGCACCGGGAGTGGATCTGATCCTGCCGGACTTCCGGGCGATCGAGCACCGGCTGGACGACATCGAGGCGCTGGTCCTCACGCACGGGCACGAAGACCATATCGGCGCAGTACCGTTCCTGCTGAAATTGCGGCCCGACCTGCCGGTAGTGGGCTCCGAGTTCACCCTCGCCCTGGTCGCCGAGAAGTGCCGGGAGCACCACCAGAAGCCACAGCTGGTTCAGGTCGCGGCAGGCACCCGCCACCGCTGCGAGTCGTTCGACTGCGAATTCTTCGCCGTCAACCACTCCATCCCTGATTCGCTGGCGGTGGCCATTCGCACCCCAGCCGGCCTGGTCCTGCATACCGGCGACGTCAAGCTGGACCAGTTACCGCTGGATGGGCGCTTGACCGATCTCGCGGGGTTCTCCCGGCTCGGCGACGAAGGGGTGGACCTGCTTCTGATCGATTCCACCAACGCTGAGATACCCGGTTTCGTCACCCCGGAGCGGGACATCGGCCCGGTACTGGACTCGGTGATCGGCAAGGCCACCCAGCGGGTGATCGTGGCCTGTTTCGCCAGCCACGTGCACCGGGTCCAGCAGGTGCTCGACGTTGCTGCGGCGAACCAACGCAAGGTGGCGTTGGTGGGTCGGTCGATGGTGCGCAACATGGGTGTCGCGGCCGAGCTCGGGTTGCTTCGGGTGCCGCCAGGTCTGCTGGTCGATCTCGATGAGGCGCTGGCGATGCCCGAGCACCGGGTGTTGTTTGTCTCCACCGGGTCGCAGGGCGAGCCGCTCTCGGCGCTGTCCCGGATGGCTCGCGGTGAGCACCGGCAGATCCGGATCCGCTCCGGAGACACTGTCGTGCTGGCCAGCTCGCTGATTCCGGGCAATGAGACGTCGGTGTTCCGGGTCGTCAACGGGTTAACCCGGCTGGGCGCCACTGTGGTGCACCAGGGCACCGCCAAGGTTCACGTGTCCGGGCATGCGCCGGCTGGGGAGTTGCTGTTCCTCTACAACGCCATCCGCCCGTCCAACGTCATGCCGGTGCACGGGGAATGGCGGCACCTGCGGGCCAACGCCGCCTTGGCGGTCCGCACCGGTGTGGCGCCGGAGCGCGTGGTGATCGCTGAAGACGGCGTGGTCGTGGATCTCGTGGATGGCCGGGCGGAGATCACCGGCCGGGTCGAGGTCGGGCAGGTCTACGTGGACGGGCTGTCGGTGGGTGACGTAGGGGAGTCCACCCTGTCCGACCGGCTCATCCTCGGCGAGGGCGGGTTCATCGCGATCACCGTGATCATCGCATCGGCGACGGGCCGGGCCGTGGCACCACCGACGATCTCGGGGCGGGGTTTCTCCGACGACCCTAAGGCACTCGATGGCGTCGTGCCGCTGGTGGAAATGGAACTGGCCCGCACCGAAGTCGAGGGAATCACCGACCCGCACCGCATCGCGCAGGCAGTGCGGCGGGTCGTGGGACGCTGGGTTTCCGACACCTACCGGCGCCGCCCGATGATCGTGCCCACCGTGCTGCCCGTCGGCTGACCCGGTTGGTCGCCGTGCAAATACCGCCACCCCCCGTCCCAACGGCTGTTTCCGTCCCGAGCGGCACCGGTCTAGCCGCCGGGGACAGTGTCGGCGTGTCGCGGACATACCAGCCTGGCTGCACGCAACGATGAGGACGCAACGGGCAACGGCGCCTGGTGAGCGTGGGTTTGCCGATCTGAAGAAAGGGGCGCGCGGGCTAGCGCTGAACATGGCAGGACAGACGTCCCCTAGAGCCACCAATGGGCGGTCCCGCAGCGCGGGAAGGAAGTCGGGCCTGCAGGCCAAGCCCCGCCCCACGACGCGGCGGCAGCCGGCCCGTCGCGCGCCGAGCACGATGACCGGTCGAGGCCGGCCAGCGGCGTGGGCGGTGCTGGCTCGCGGCGTTGCAGGCCTCGCCCGGGCGCTGGGTCGGACCCGGCAGCTTGAGCCTGCGCACCGCCGCGATGGGCTGGGACTCGGTCTGATCGCTATCGCTGTGGTCGTCGCCGCGGCAGTGTGGTGGACCGCCGGGGGACCGGTGGGCGCTGGGGTGCAGCAGGCCTTGAGCGCCCTGTTCGGTGCCGCATCGGTGGGATTACCAGTGGTGCTCGCCGGCGTTGGCGTGACCTTGATGCGTACCGAGCCTGACGCGCCGGCGCGCCCGCGGCGGACCGTCGGCACGGTGCTGCTGACATTGGGCACGCTCGGTCTGTGGCATCTCGCGGCCGGCGCGCCGGCGGATGGGGCGGGGCGGGCTCGAGCTGCCGGTGTGGTGGGCTTTCTGGTGGCAGACCCGCTGGTTGACGGGTTCACTGTCTGGGTGGCCGCGCCGTTACTGGCGCTGCTGGCCGGTTACGGACTCCTGGTGCTGACCGGGACCCCGGTGAAAGCGGTGCCCGAACGGATCCGCCGGCTATGTGGGGGAGCGCCGGATCAAGTCCCTGACGCCGCCGCCCCGGTCGCCGAAGCGTCCGACGCGGATGCCGAAACCGCCCAGCTGCGCCGGCCTGCGCGGCGCAGGCAGACCAGCCAGACCGAGGACTCCGGCACCGAGCAAGGTGCCGAGCACGACGCTGCACCTCAGTCACCCGACGCGCCGCCGAAGCCCGAGACCAAATCGGGACCACCGATGTCCGTGCATCGAGTGGTGGAGGGTGACTACCAGCTGCCACCGCCTGACCTCCTGGTCAAGGGTGACCCGCCGAAGGCCCGCAGTAGGGCGAACGACGCGATGATCGAGGCGATCACCGGTGTCCTCGATCAATTCTCGGTAGACGCCCAGGTGACCGGGTTTTCCCGCGGCCCCACCGTCACTCGATACGAGGTAGAGGTGGGGCCCGGCGTCAAGGTAGAGAAGATCACCCAGCTGACCCGGAACATCGCCTACGCGGTAGCCACCGACAACGTGCGGTTGCTCGCGCCGATTCCGGGCAAGTCCGCGGTCGGGATTGAGGTGCCCAACAGTGACCGCGAGATGGTCCGGCTCGGTGACGTGCTGCGCTCGCCAGCCTCCAACCGCGATCAGCACCCCATGGTGATCGGGCTGGGCAAGGACATCGAAGGCAACTTCGTCACCGCGAACCTGACCAAGATGCCGCACCTGCTGGTGGCCGGTTCCACCGGCTCGGGCAAGTCCAGCTTCGTCAACTCCATGCTCGTCTCGCTGCTCGCCCGGGCCACCCCCGATGAGGTCAGAATGATCCTCATCGACCCGAAGATGGTCGAGCTCACCCCTTATGAGGGCATCCCGCACCTGATCACGCCGATCATCACCCAGCCGAAAAAGGCGGCCGCGGCGCTGGCTTGGCTGGTCGAGGAGATGGAGCAGCGCTACCAGGACATGCAGGCGGCGCGGGTGCGCCACGTCGACGACTTCAACCGCAAGGTGCGCACCGGGGAGATCACCGCGCCGCCGGGATCAGAACGGGACTACCGCCCGTACCCGTACATTATGGCGATCGTCGACGAGCTGGCGGATCTTATGATGACCGCACCGCGCGATGTCGAGGACGCCGTGGTGCGGATCACGCAGAAGGCCCGCGCGGCCGGCATCCATCTGGTGCTCGCCACCCAGCGGCCCAGTGTCGATGTCGTGACCGGCTTGATTAAGACCAATGTGCCGTCCCGGCTGGCGTTCGCCACGTCGTCGCTGACGGACAGCCGCGTGATCCTGGATCAACCCGGCGCGGAGAAGCTCATCGGCATGGGTGATGGGCTGTACTTGCCGATGGGCGCCGCCAAGCCGATCCGCATCCAGGGCGCCTACGTCGGAGACAGCGAGATCGCCAAGATCGTTGCCTTCACCAAGGACCAGGCCAGCCCGGAGTACACCGACGGGGTCACCGCGGCCAAGCCCGGTGAACAGAAAGAGATCGACCCAGATATTGGCGACGATCTCGATGTGCTGTTGCAGGCTGCCGAACTCGTGGTGAGCTCGCAGTTCGGGTCGACGTCGATGTTGCAGCGCAAGCTACGGGTCGGTTTCGCCAAGGCGGGCCGCCTGATGGACCTGCTGGAAAGCCGCGGCGTGGTGGGGCCCTCAGAAGGATCCAAGGCACGCGATGTGCTGGTCAAACCTGATGAGCTCGACGGCGTGCTGTACTCGATCCGGGGTGGTCCGGGCACAAGCAGCGAGGACTGACGCCTCACAGTTCCAGCAGCATGCGGATGTTGCCCAGGGTATTGGGCTTGACATAGGGCAGATCGAGGAATTCCGCAACGCCCTCGTCGTGCGAGCGGCGCATCTCGTCATAGACCTCCGCGGTCACCGGGGTGCCTTCGATGGTCCGGAACCCGTACCGCGAGAAGAAGCCTTCCTCGAAGGTCAGCACGAACAGGCGGCGCAGCCCGAGCGCCCGACCGTGCTCGATCAACCGCTCCACCAGTGCGTGTCCCACCCCCTGGCCGACAGCAT
Source organism: Pseudonocardiaceae bacterium (assembly GCA_035640615.1). Lineage (GTDB taxonomy): Bacteria > Actinomycetota > Actinomycetes > Mycobacteriales > Pseudonocardiaceae. The sequence goes on along the minus strand of DASQVU010000118.1, from coordinate 11,632 downwards.
CGGGGTGCACGGCGAGGGTACGGATCTCGGCGAGGTCCTCCCACAGCACGTGCAGCGCGCCGCAGCCCACGACCGCGCCATCCCGCTCGGCTACCCAGAATTCCTGAACGTCCTCATAGAGCGTGACAAGCTGCTTGGCCAGCAGCACCGCGCCGGCGTAGAGGTCCACTAAATCCTTGATCTTGCGGACGTCTGCTACCCGTGCCCGGCGCACAGTGATCTTGACGGCGGTTCGCACTCCGACGAGCCTACGAGAACTGATCCACCCGCCCTGGCCAGATACCCTAACTCAGTGCCCACCCCACCGAAGTCTCCCCGCGCCGCGCTGTTGACCTTGGGGTGTGCCCGTAACGAGGTGGACTCCGAGGAACTGGCCGGCCGGCTCACCGAGGACGGCTGGGAGCTGGTGGACGCCGACAGCGCCGATCACGGGGTGGCCGACGTGGTGGTGGTCAACACCTGTGGCTTCGTCGCGGCCGCCAAGAAAGACTCCATCGACACGCTGCTCGCGGCCGCCGACACCGGCGCCAAGGTGGTCGCGGTGGGCTGCCTGGCCGAGCGCTATGGCACGGAACTGGCGGCCAGCTTGCCCGAAGCCGCCGCCGTCCTCGGTTTCGACGCCTACCCGCAGCTGGGTGACCGGCTGCGAGATGTGCTGGCCGGTCGGGCAGTGCCAGCGCACCAGCCGGTGGATCGCCGCACGCTGCTGCCGATCACCCCGGCTTCCCGGCCCGCCGCCCTTGCCGCTGGGCCGGTATTACCCGGCCACAGCTGGGGACCCCGCGTACCGCGTCGGCGGCTGGATAACACCCCGGTCGCCCCCCTGAAGATCGCCTCAGGTTGCGATCGGCGCTGCGCGTTCTGCGCCATCCCCACTTTCCGGGGTGCCTTCATCTCCCGTCCGCTTGATGAGGTGCTGGCTGAGGCGGTGTGGCTAGCCGGGACGGGGGTACGGGAGCTGGTGCTGGTCAGCGAGAATTCCACGTCTTATGGCAAGGATTTCGGCCACTCCGGCGCTTTGGAGGAGCTGCTGCGCGGGCTGGCCGCCGTTCCCGGCATTCTGCGTACCCGAGTTTCGTACCTGCAGCCGGCCGAGATCCGTCCCACGTTGGTGACCACGATCGCGGGCACTGCCGGCGTGGCCGCCTACTTTGACCTTTCCTTCCAACATGCCAGCGAACCGGTGCTGCGACGGATGCGCCGGTTCGGCTCGCGGGAAGCCTTCCTGGGTTTGCTGCACCAGATTCGCCGGCACGCCCCGGGGGCGGGGGTGCGCAGCAATGTGATCGTCGGCTTCCCAGGGGAGACCGAGGCGGATCTGGCTGAGCTGGAGCGTTTCCTGGTCGAGGGCCGGTTGGACGCTGTCGGCGTGTTCGGCTACTCCGATGAGGACGGTACCGAGGCCGCCGGGTTGCCGGGTCAGCACAGCGAGGATGTCATCGCCGAGCGGGTTGCCCGGATCAGCAGCTTGGTCGAGCAGCTCACCGCGCAGCGCGCCGAGGAACGCGTCGGGGATACCGTCGACGTTCTCGTCGATGGCACGGACGCTGCCGAGACGGTGGGGCGCGCCGAGCACCAGGGCCCGGAGGTGGACGGCGAATGCGTGTTCACCGATCAGGGTTCCTTCGCGCTCGGCGATTTGGTGCGCTGCCGGGTGATCGCCGCCGACGGTGTGGATCTGGTCGTCGAGCCGCTAGAGCTGATTGCCCCAGCCGGTGGCGAGCAGTGAGCCCGCCGCCGCAGCCGACCAGCGTCCCGCTGTGGAACCTGGCCAACGTGCTGACCATGTCGCGCCTGGTCCTGGTTCCGGTTTTCGTGGTTGCGCTGTTCATCAGAGACGGCGCTGATCCCACGTGGCGAGTGACCGCCGCGGTGATACTCGGTGTCGCATCGCTCACCGATCGCTTCGACGGCGATCTGGCGCGGCGGCGGGGCCAGGTCACCAAGTTCGGCACGATCGCCGACCCGATCGCGGACAAGGCGTTGATCGGATCCGCACTGGTGGGGTTGAGCCTGCTGGGCGAGCTCGCGTGGTGGGTCACCGTGCTGATCGCAGCCCGGGAGCTGGCCGTGACGGTGCTGCGACTGTGGGTCCTTCGTTACGGGGTGATCCCGGCCAGCCGTGGCGGGAAGGTCAAGGCATTCACTCAAGCGGTGGCGATCGGGCTCTACGTGCTGCCGCTGCCGTTACCTGCCCATCCGGTGCGCTGGACGGTTATGGGCATCGCCGTGGCGCTCACCGTCGTCACCGGCGTTGACTACGTCGTGCGGGCGCTACGGTTGCGCGCCTCCGGTCGCCGGGCCGTGGCGTTGCCGTAACCGCGCCCGTGGTCGAGTGAACTGGTAGCCTCGTTCGCCCACGGCGGACGCGGGGCCCGCGGACTGGTGGGTACGGTAGAGATCGAGCAAGCTGTTGTGGAGTACGCCCGGCCGACCCCTGGAGGAAACGCGATGATGTTGCTGCGGGAGGCCATCGGCGACCGGTTACGCCGGACGCGGACCTCGCAGCACCGTACGCTGCGCGAGGTCTCCAGGGTGGCCCGAGTCAGTCTGGGTTATCTCTCTGAGGTGGAGCGAGGCCGCAAGGAGCCGTCCAGCGAGCTGCTCGCATCGATCTGTGATGCGCTGGACCTGCCGCTCGACGAGCTGTTGCGGCGCGTGGCCGACGATCTCGGTCCGGTTTACCTGCCTGAGGTGCCCGACACGCTTGCGGCTGAGCTGGTGGCGGCCTGAGCTGGACAGGTGCCGGCCGGGGTCCGGGGTAACCCCTGGTTCTCCGGGGGTTGGTGGAAGCGCTGCCGTGCAGCTGACACCATAGAGTCAGCACGCGGCTTGGTCTGATTTGGCTTGGCCGGGTGGGGGCCTGGTTGGTCGAATGGCGCTGGGCCCCATTGGTCGCGAAGAAAGGCACCCCAGGAGATGGCCAACCCGTTCACGAAGGCTTGGAAGTACCTCATGGCGGCGTTCTCGTCGAAGATCGACGAGTACGCCGATCCCAAGGTGCAGATCCAGCAGGCCATCGAGGAGGCGCAGCGCCAGCACCAAGCATTGTCCCAGCAAGCCGCCGCGGTGATCGGCAATCAGCGCCAACTGGAGATCAAGCTCAGCCGGCAGCTCGGACAGATCGAGAACTTGCAGTCGCAGGCCCGGCAAGCGCTGGTGCTCGCCGATGAGGCTCGAGGGCAGGGCGATCAGGCCAAAGCCCAGCAGTATGAGCAGGCCGCGGAGTCCTTCGCTACCCAGCTGGTGACTGTCGAACAGTCCGTTGAGGACCTCAAGACCCTTCATGATCAGTCGTTGCAGGCCGCCACCCAGGCCAAGCAGGCCGTCGAGCGCAACGCAATGGTGCTACAGCAGAAGCTCGCCGAACGCACCAAGCTGCTCTCCCAGCTGGAGCAGGCGAAGATGCAGGAGCAAGTCTCCGCCTCGCTCCGGTCGATGTCTGAGCTGGCCGCGCCAGGCAACACGCCTTCCCTTGACGACATCCGCGACAAGATCGAGCGCCGGTACGCCAACGCGCTGGGAGCCGCGGAGCTGGCCCAGAACTCGGTTCAGGGTCGGATGCTTGAGGTGCAGCAATCAGCGCTGGACATGGCGGGACGGTCCCGGCTGGAGCAAATCCGCGCCTCCATTCGCGGGGCGCCGATCGCGGGCCAGGTCACTGCGGGGGAGCCGGCGCCCCAACCGGCCTCACCGCCGCAGGCGATACCTCAGCGCAGCCAGCCACAGCCGGAGCAGGGTTGATCTCCTCCGTCGGCGATGTCGAGGTTGACAATGTTGATCAATCCGCCTGTCCTCGACGAGCCGCACCGCCACCCCGAGCCGGCGGCAACGCGAAATAGCTCCGATCAGTAGCTTCACTGCGTCGTCGCGGCCGTGAAAAATTCACCGCTAGCTACTGTCCCCGGTTACGAGCATGCCTCAATGTCCGGTGAATCGGATACCACCACAAAGATGCGCGCCAGCAGAAATACTATTTCGTCCCCGCCGTGCGCAACCCACGTAGATAAAAGTGAGATGCCAACGCGCCGCGATCATCACCACGGCCAGTCCCACCGCGGCAAAAGGGTGCCCCGGCATGGAAACGGCGCGATCCCGGTCTGACCAGTCGCCAGCAACCGGGCCCGGGAAAAGCCCATCCGCAGATCAACCTAGCTCGCCAGCTTGTGGAATCTGGGGGGCACGACACGGGCGCAACACAGGCACGGGGGCACGACACACCGGGCACGGGGCGCGACACACCGGCACGGGGGCCGCTAGGGCTGGGGCGGATCAGGGGGAGTGCGATGGCGCGGCTGGCTGACGCGCAGCAGCCGGCCCAGCAGTGCATCGATGGCCAGTGCGACCTCCCGCGCCCCGGGAGTGCCCCAGCGCTGGATTGGTAGTCCGGCGCCCTGCGCCTGCTGCACCGCTGAGCGGTCCGGGAGCACAGTGGGCAGCACCAACGGGCCGAAGATCTCTCGCAGTTCGTTGATGCGGTACTGATGTTCGCTCGACCAGACGCGGACCCGATTGATCACCACACCCAGCGGCTGCAGCCCAGGGTTGTGCTCCCGCTCAGCCTGCACGGCTTCGAAGGCGCGCTGCACGCCGGCGACAGCGTAGATGGTCGGTTCGGTGACCAGCACCGCGCGGTCGGCAGCTACCAGCGCCGAACGGGTGAGCTGGCCCAGCGAGGGTGGACAGTCGAGGAATATCAGCCGGTACGGCGGATCATCAGCGATGGTGTCTAGCTGAGACAGCGCGCGGTCGAGGCGCCGCAAGCCGGAGCGGTCGGGATCGGGCCTGTTCTGCTCCTCGGTCTGCTCGCCGCCGACCAACACATCCAGGCCCGCACCCCAGCCGCTTGGGGCGATCGCGTCCTTGAGTACCGAGCGCCGGGGGTCGGCCAGCACATCGGCCAACGTGTATTTGGTCGCGGCGGGATCAAGAGTGGTGGTGCAGTTGCCCTGCGGATCGAGGTCCACGACCAGCGTCCGGATGTTCCGCAGCAGGGCGGCTCCGGCCAGCCCCAGCACGAGGGAGGTCTTGCCCACTCCGCCTTTCAGGCTGAGCACGGCGACGGTTCGCACCGGTGCAGCTTATGTTGCCCCGTTTTCTGCGTTCGTCGGCCCGCCCCTCCTGCCGCTGCGCTCGCCACGATGTGGGCCCTTTACAGTGCTGCCCATGCGAGCCTGCCCGGTGCACCGAGCGCTGGAAGCTGAGGTCGCCGCGGCCCGGTCACGCTTGGGCGCTCCTCCCCGCGTACTGGACGTGGGAGGTGGCAGCGGCGTCTGGGCCGTCCCGCTGGCCCGCTTGGGCTGCCTGGTCACCGTGGTGGAACCGAGCCCGAACGCGCTGGCCACGCTGCACCGCCGGGCTGCCGACGCCGGTGTGCAGGAATCAGTGCGGCAGGTGCAGGGTGACGCCGATTCGCTGTCCGATGCGGTGCCGGCAGCGCAGGCCGATCTCGTGCTCGGACACGGCGTGCTTGAGGTGGTCGATGACCCCACCGCGGCAGTTCGGGCACTTGCCGAGGCCACCGCACCCGGCGGTGCGGTTTCGGTGCTGGCGGCCAACCGGTACGCGGCGGTGCTAGCCCGAGCGCTGGCCGGGCGGTTGGCGGAGGCGCTGCGGCTGCTCAACGATCCCGATGGTCGCCTCGGTTCGCCGGATCCGGTGTTGCGCCGCTTCGATACCGAGGGTCTGGTCGCGCTGCTGACGGTCAGCGGGCTTGGTGTTGAGCTGGTGCAGGGTGACGGGGTGGTCGCTGACCTGGTACCGGGCGGCGTGCTGGAAGCTCATCCCGGAGCCGCCGACGCGCTCGGCGAGCTGGAGCTGTGCGCGGCGGATCGGGTTCCGCTGCGCGATATCGCCACGCGGCTGCACGCGCTGGCCCGGCGCCCGGCGATCAGCTAAGCTGGTTCGAACATAGGTTCGAACCAGGCGGGGATCCCATGGAGGCACTCATTCGCCACTTGGTACGGGCCACCTGCGCGGTTGGCCGAGCGGGGACTTGTGGGACGTAGCGCCGACCTCCCCCGGCGCGCAGCCCGAGTCCTGCGGGACATCCCCACCTGCGCCAACGATGCCGATCGCGGTAACGACACTGGCTGCCCCGTGCTGCACATTGACATGGACGCCTTCTATGCCTCTGTCGAGATTCGCGAACGGCCTGAGCTGGCCGGGCGTCCCGTGGTTGTGGCCGGCGGCAGCTCCCCGGCAGGGGACCGGGGCGTGGTGCTTTCGGCGAGTTACCAGGCCCGCGCGTTCGGGATCCGCTCGGCGATGCCGGTTGCGCAGGCCCGCCGGTTATGCCCGCAGGCGGAGTTCGTGCCGCCACATTTCCCCCGCTATGCGGAGGTCTCGCGGGGCGTCATGGCATTGTTTCGCGAGATCACCCCGCTGGTGGAGCCGCTGAGCCTGGACGAGGCCTTCCTGGACGTCGGCGGGTCGGTGCGCAGGTTGGGCATGAGTTCCGCCGGGATCGGCGAGTGGATCCGCGGGCAGGTTTACGACGCGCATCGCGTGACCTGTTCGGTGGGGGTGGCGCCGAGTAAGTTCCTCGCCAAGCTCGCGTCGGGGCTGTGCAAGCCGGATGGGTTGCTCGTGGTACCGGCCGATGGTGTGCTCGAGTTCCTGCACCCGTTGCCGCTGTCGGCGCTGTGGGGTGTGGGCCAGCGCACCGCGCAGGCACTGCACCGGCTGGGATGCACCACGGTGGCCGACGTGGCGAGCATGCCGCTGGCTGCGTTACGGCGCGCGGTGGGGGCCGCCGGCGCCCATCACCTGCACGAGCTCGCCAATGGCCGAGACGACCGGCGGGTGGTGCCGGATCAGCCGGAGAAGTCGCTGGGCGCCGAGCAGACCTTCGGCCGCGATGAAGCTGATCGGACGGTATTGCGGCGCGAGCTGCTGCGGCTAGTCGAACGGGTCACGGCGGGGTTACGCCGCCGCGGTCTGCGCGGGCGCACCATCACGCTGAAGATCCGCCATCCCGACTTCACCACCATCAGCCGGTCGCGCACCCTGGCTGACCCGACGGACTCGTCGCATACGGTCTACGCGGTGGCAGTTGAGCTGCTGGAAGCTCACCTACCTCCCGGGATGCTGGTCCGGTTGCTGGGGGTGCGGGTTGAACAGTTGAGCCGCGGCACCGCCGGCGAGCAGCTCACCCTGCACGGCTTCGGCCTAGCCGGGCACCGGACCGGGCACTGGCCGGATGCGGAGCGTGCTGCAGACGCCGCTCGGTCACGGTTCGGTAGTGCCGCGGTGCGGCCAGCGTCGCTGCTGGACACTTCCGGACCCACTGGAGCCGGAGAATCCCGGCTCTCCCCTGAATCGGCTAACGAGATCGGCTAGTCCACACCGCCGTAGGCTCGTATCCTCATGGCAAGAGCCCACGGTGGCTGTCTGATAGCTACAGGTACCGTCGGGATCGCCTACTATGTCGACAACCCAATAGTCACGGCGGAGTGCCGGAGGAGGAGCCATGCCACTCTCCGAGCACGAGCAGCGTCTGCTCGACCAGATTGAGCGCGCGCTCTATGCAGAGGACCCCAAGTTCGCGTCGAACGTCCGGGGCGCCCGGATGCGAAGCCTTCCCCAACGCCGCCGAATTCAGGGTATCGCGCTGTTTGCGCTGGGGTTGTTACTTCTTATCGCTGGTGTCGTGCTCCCCTACCGCCTGGTCGGGGTCCCGGTGATCAGCGTTATCGGGTTCTTGGTGATGTTCGCCGGGGCCATCTTGGCTATCTTCTCTCGCCGCCCGCCTGGTGACCGACGGCGCCCGGGTCTGGTGGATCGTTCGTCTGGCGGGCAGAGTCGCAGCACGCTTGCGCAGCGAATGGAGCAACGGTTCCGTCGCCGCTTCGAAGAGCACTAGCCGGCGTTCCGGTAGCGGGCTCGGGGTTGCCTGAGTACCGAGCGTGGCAACAACCGGGCTGTTCGGCTCAGCGGCGCGGACCGCCCCATGCTGGTGAGCACCGCTTCCATGGCGATGTGAAGTTCCCGGTTGATGCGGCGAAGCTGGCGGCCCCCGCCTTGCGGGCGCGATGCCTCGGCGTACCAGGATTGCTCGACCGCCTGGACCAGGATGTGCAGCCCGGCTTGACCAGACTCATCGAGGCGGTGGGCGTCGATCAAGCGTTGTGCTGCCGCCCGCACGGTCTCCCCAACAGGAGGCACCACCTTGCGGTCTGCGGACTCGGCCAGCACTTCTTCCCACGCGGCCGACACCGCTCGCGGGCCGCCGGTGCCGACCAGGTGCAGCCGCCACCGGCGGCGACCCTCGCGCACGCCCAGTGGAGCGAATCCGGCTAGCACGCCGAGCCCTAAGAGGCCGGTCACGGTCCGGCCCAACCTGACCGCTGGGCCGGACGTGGCCTGGCTGGGAAGCGGCCGTGGCTGCGCCCCGGCGAACGGGTGGTTCGGCGCTGGCGGGGCAACGGTAACCGTGGCTGGTCTGGCCGGCAGCGCCACGCCGCTCGCGGGGGAGGGGCCAGCGGCGTAGGCGGATGGCACGGTGCGCTCACTGGACAGCGGAGTCGGGTCGAAGGGCAGCCATCCGGTGCCGGGGAACCATACCTCCACCCAGGCGTGCGCGTCCTCGGTGGTGATCAACCTGGAGTCGCCGATCACGGTTCCAGGGGTGAAGCCGACCGCGACCCGGGCCGGCACGTGCTGGGATCGAAGCATGATCGCCATTGCCGAGGCGAACTGCTCGCAGTAGCCCCGGTGGCCGGTGAACAGGAAGTCCACCAGCGCATCCCCGCTGTTGCCGGGCGCGGTACGCAGGTCGTATCTGAACCCGTTACGGCGGTCGGTGAACCAGCGCTGCAACGCAACGGTGGCGTCGAAAGCCGTGTGAGTGCCTGCGGTGAGCCGGGATGCCAGCTGGACCACCCGTCGGTCCACCGCGCCGGTATCGAGATAACGCGGATCGACGGCGGCAAAGGCAGCACTGCCCGCGGGTCCAGCTGCGCGCAGCAGCCGCGGGTCCGCCTGGGGCAGCACGCCCAGCTCGGTATAGGGCTCCGCGCGCTGGCGGCGGTCGGAGAAGACGGTGGTCGCGTCCGGGTCGTACCGCCAGCTTGGGCTGATATCGCCCAATGCCAGTGGGTAACCGAACGAGGGAAGCCAGCTGTCTGTGTAGTTGATCGGCTCGATCTGAACCCGGAGCGTCGGTCCCGGCACCGGTGTGGTCACCCCAGCCGGCAGCGGCAACCGCTCGGTGATCTCGTCGCCTGCCGGGATTCCCGGATCCAGCAGATCTTGCTGCCAACCCACCCCGTTGACGAACCGGCTCAGGGTCAATGCGCGGAGGTAGGCTTTCTGACCCAATCCGTGGACGCGCAACAGCGGTACGGCTTGATCGTCGGATAGCTGCCCGCGTAGCGAGGTAAACGGGTTCAGGCCGATCCCCGTGGCCGGCCCGTGGGCGTGGGGATGGTTTCCCCGGCCGGTTCCCACCGTCGTCACCGTCACTCCGATGAACAGTGCCACTGCCGTTGCGGCGGCGGTGACCGCCACCGCGGCGCAGGCCGCGGTGAGCTGCCGGCCGGAGCCGAGAGATCTTCCCCAGCTACCCTGCCGGCGCTGGGTGTCGGCAGCAAGCAGTAGCGCGAAGCTGACCGCGGTCAGCCCGAAACTCCACCACGGCAGCATGTGCTCCGACACTGCGGCGGGCACGGTGAGCACGCACAGCAGCACCAACCCTGCCCAGGCCGGCGCGGCAACGGACACGGCGAGCAAATCCACCACCACGGCCGCCAGCCCCACTCCCACCACGACGAGGCAGAGCAGTTCGGTGCTTTCCGGTAGTGGAGGAAGGCCGGTTCGGATCTGCTCGGCTGCGCGGGCCAGTACGGCGGCCAATTCCACTCTGCTGGCTGATCCAGGCACCACGAGCAGCCAGCCACTGGTGGTGAACACCGCGGTGACCAGCGCCGTGAGAGCAGCGAGCTGACCGGCCACGATCACGATGGGTGGTATCCGCAGCCAGCGCAACGTAATCCCGGCGACGACCACCACGGCGATACTCAGCACGAGGTAGCTTCCCCAGCGCGGGCCGGCCAGCACCCCGGTCAGCGATGTTGCGGCGAACGCAAGGGCCAGGCCAGCCACCCCGGCGACGACGGCCGGGAGCGCACGGTCAGTCCACCCGGCCGCCCCGCCTGTCAACGCTGCACCCCCAACCCGCGCTGCGAGCCGGCGCACAGCTCACTCCACACCGCCGGTGGCGAGTGTTGCGGGCCAGCGACCGCGACCGACCAGCCGGCAGCAATGAGCAGCCGGGCGGCCTTCCCCGGATTGGGAGCGAGCTTGCCATCGCTGTCGGTCGCCCACGCCGCGACGTCGAGCAGGATTGCGTGGCCGCGACCGGTGCGTGCCTGGTGGAGGAGCAGCTGTTCGACAGTGCCTGGCCCGAGGGCTCCGAGGATTGCGACCACATCATGCGTGCCGGCGGTCAGCGGGAGATTGGCCAGATCACGCTGGTCGGTCGCGCAGAGCGCGGCAAGCGCATCAAGCGCGGTTTCAGTCGGGTGATCAGCGCCGCCGCTGGCACCCGCGAGCACGGCGCCGTCCACGGTGGCCAGCCGCACCCGCATACTGCGCTGCCGCAGATGGACATACACGCTGGCGGCCAGCGATACCGCGTATTCCAGGCTTGAGGCGGGGCCCGCGCCGCGGTGCGCCGCGCCACGGTGATCCAGCAGCACCGTGATCTCACCGCGGTGGGCCCACTCCTCGACCCGCACCATCAACTCATCGCGCCGGGCGGTGGTGCGCCAGTGCACCCTGCGCAGGTCGTCGCCCTGCCGGTAGCTGCGTACCACGACGGCGTCCTGACCGGGATCCGCGGCCATCGGTCCACCACCAACAGTGCCGGCGCCGAACTCACCACCGCCGGGCAATCCGACCAGCGGTAGCACTGCGGGCCGGACTACGAGCCGCTCATTGCCGGCGAATGTGCGCCGGTACTGCGCCAGCCCGAGTGGATCGGTGGCCCGGGCGATCAGTGGACCCAGAGAGTGCACCGCACGCTGCACTGGACGCAGTGGATAGCTCAGTTGCATTTCGGCCTGCTGGGGCTGCGCCACGACGGCACGGCGGGGACCGCCCAGCGCACGGGGGACCATTTCCTCGAGTAACAGCCGGCCGCTCCAGCGCCCCGTGCCGCGCAGTGTGAGCTGCACCTGGCAATCGGCCCCGACCGATGTCCGGGATGGCAGCACTTCTCGAGCGACCTGCAGCCTGATCCGGGTTCCGGCGACGACGACACCGGCCAGCACCGGAAGCATCATGACGAAGGCAGCGGCCCGAAGCAGGTCGCGTTCGTTGACCACTACTGCGCACAGCGCCGTCACTGCTCCGGCGGCGAGCAGGCACCAGCCGCGGGCGGTGAGCAGTCGTGAGTGGCGTTCGGTGCCATAGCACCGAACGCCACTCACGAGCCGTGCCGCAGCCACAACGCGGCCGAGGCACGGCCATTGCCGCTCGGCGCTTGCGGTACTGGTACCCGGGCCAGCACGTCGGTGATCAGCTCCTCCGGGCAGACCCGGTCGACGTGCGCCTGGGCAGTGAGCATCAGCCTGTGGGACAGCACTGGCTGGGCCATCGCCTGCACGTCATCGGGGACCACGAAGTCTCG